>JANRBC010000087.1 GCA_030727685.1 Ilumatobacteraceae bacterium | reverse complement strand
TCAAGTTCTTCATTCAATAGTCAATTGACTGCATAGTTATGTTCGTCGCGAGCGCTGATCTCGTTAGTCCTTGGAGATTTCAAGCACACCCAGAGGTGTGGCTGTTGGTGGCTTTCGTGCTTGGTGCATATTTCTATGCCGTTCGCGTGATCGGCCCTGTAGTGGTCAAGTCGGGCCCAGTTATCACTAAGCGTCAGCGCAATGCGTTTATAGCGGGCATCTTGTTGCTCTGGCTTAGTTCTGACTGGCCAGTACACGATCTCGCCGAAGAATATTTGTATTCGATGCATATGTTTCAGCACATGGCACTGTCGTATTTCATGCCGCCATTAGTTTTGTTGGCAATTCCAAAGTGGATGTTCGATGCGGTGTTTGGTTTCGGCATTACGCGAAGGGTCATTAACTGGCTTTCGAAACCAGTCGTCGCCGGGGTGGTGTTCAATGTTGTGGTGATGATTACGCACATTCCATTGCTTGTAAATCAAAGTGTCAATAACGGCCTCTTGCATTATTCATTGCACATTTTGCTGGTCGTTACTGCGCTGCTTGTTTGGCTTCCGATTTGCGGACCAGATGAGCAACGACAGTTGAAGTCCGGTGGAAAGATGATCTATCTGTTTTTGATGTCCGTAGTGCCAACAGTGCCGGCGGCTTGGCTGACTTTCGCCGAAGGCGCCGTCTATAAGCATTACGACATTGCGGTGCGAGTTTGGGGTCTCTCGGTGACCACAGACCAACAAGTCGCTGGAGCGATCATGAAGACTGGCGGCGCAGTTTTCTTGTGGTCAATTGTTGTGTTCTTATTTTTCAAACGCTTCAGTGCCGGCTTCTTGGATGCCCAGTCATATCGAAAAGATTCGACGGCTGATAACCAGGTTTTAACGTATCAAGATGTGACAGATGCATTCGGTCGCGTTGCGCCAGTAAAAGAGCCAAACGTCAAGAACTAGTCAGACCATTTAAAACTGGTCACGGCTAAGGCGCAAGCCGCAATCGCCCAGCCACATAACACAATGGCATCAGCTAGAACCACCGTGTTGCTGAACGAATCACGAAGCAGGCTGCTGAGCAGCGAACTTGGCGAAAATGCTGAAATTGGTGAGAGTGTCGCAGGCAACTCATCGCTATCGACGAATATTCCACCGAGCAGCAGAAACACGAGATATAAACCATTCTGCGCGGCAAGGTTTACTTCGGCGCGAAGCCGTCCAGCAAGAGTTAAACCTATGCCTGCAAAACAACCTGTGCCCAGAATTAGAAATAGCAATATCTGCGGCAGATTGATTCGACTCGGGTTCCAGCCCAATAACAGACCGACAACAGTCAAGATCACAAGTTGTGCGATTTCAATAACGCAAATGGCCGATATTTTGGCAGCTACTAGCCGACGCGTGCCAAGCGGAGTTGTACCCAATCGTCTCAAAACTCCGTAACTGCGTTCGAAACCGGTGGCAATACCGAGACTAACCATTGCAGTAGAAATAACTGCCAAACTCAAAATGCCCGGCAGCAAAAAATCTATTTTGTTTTCATTTTCGGTCGGCAAAAAGTCTGTTTGCGAAAAGAAGACCAAGAGCATCACCGGAATAACGACTAGCAGCAGCAATTGCTCGCCGTTGCGAATCATCACGGTTAGTTCTTGTCGCAATTGTGAACGATAAATTCTCATTGCTCGCCTTGCAACTTTGATTTTTCTGCGAGGTGGCGAAAGATGTCCTCGAGTGTTTGCCTCTGACCGGTTGCGTCTTGCAATTCGGTCATTGGTGCATTGGCAAGCAACTGACCAGATTGAAACATCAAAACATGGTCGGCCACTCGCTGTGCTTCATCAAGTTCGTGCGTCGCCATGATCACAGCACAACCATCGGCTGCAAGTTGTCGCACAATGTTTCGAATCAAGTCGCGACCGAAGATGTCGACACCCGAAGTTGGCTCATCTAAAAAAGCAACCCGTGGTTTGGCTGCGAGAGCAAGGGCTAGTGATAATCGTTGCTTTTCGCCCCCAGAAAGTTTGCGCCAAGATGTCTTTTTTTGTCGAGTTAAGTCGACTGATTCGACAAGTTCGTCAGCGTTCGTGCGATTGTCGTAAAGATTGCAATAGTGCTGAGCGATCTCAAATACTCGTGCACTTGGGTAGACGCCGCCATCTTGCAACATGACGCCAATGTGAGAGTTGAGTTTGCCACGATCTTTTTTTGGGTCAAACCCAAGGATGCTTACTGCGCCACTCGTGGCCGCTCGCACCCCACTGCAGACCTCCATAGTGCTTGTTTTGCCGGCACCATTTGGGCCGATCACTACGGTTACTTCGCCAGCCTTGGCGTCGAACGAAATGTTGTTGACGGCACGCAAATTTTTATAGTCAACGACAAGATTGCGCACACTAATTGCGACTTCGCGCGACGTGCTCGAGATATTCATCACCATTACAGTACGCAATTCACAGGACTTCGCCGACATCTAACGGCTAATCTGACTGTGTGATTGATGTCCGTCTACTTCGTTCAGAGCCCGATGCCGTAAAAGCAGCGATGGCTCGTCGGGCGAAACCGGCCATACTCGAAGAACTTGATCACGCCGAGCGGCTTGACGCCAGATTGCGCGATATCACTGTTGAACGAGACGAAAACCGGGCTCAGATCAACAGCATTTCAAAAGATGTAGCGACGGCAAGACGCGCAAAAGATGATGTAGCAGCCGAAAAATTGATGCAACGCAGTCGTGAACTGGGCGAGTCAGAAAAAGTTTTAGCCAGCGAGTTCGATCAGGTTAATTCTGCGCTTCGCGAAGTTTTGTTGCGTGTGCCGAATATTCCTCACGCGCAAGTCAGCGAGGGAGTCAGCGATCAAGACAACAAAGTTGTTAAAGGTCCGTTGCAGATGCCACCAAAGTTTGCCGATTATCAGCGTGTACCACACTGGGAGACCGGCTTGGCGCTCGGTATTCTCGACAACGAACGAGCAACAAAAATTAGTGGCTCGATGTTCACTATGCAACGCGGACTTGGCGCAACAATGGCTCGAGCGTTGTGTCAACTTGCACTTGATCGCAATGCCGATGCATTCGAAGAGATTCGTCCACCTAGTTTGGTTTTGACGAGCACGCTCACGGCGACAGGTCAGTTGCCAAAATTTGCCGATGATGCGTTTTCAATTGAGCGCGACGATCTGTGGTGCATACCCACAGCCGAAGTGCCGTTAACAAGTTTGCATGCGGGCGAGATTTTGAAAGCCGAAGAACTTCCGTTGCGGTATATGGCTCATACATCGTGCTTTCGTCGCGAGGCGGGCTCGGCTGGGCGTGACACGCGCGGTATGTTGCGCACTCACGAGTTTGACAAAGTCGAAATTTTGGCAGTCACAACGCCGCAACAAGCGCCCGAAATGCTTGTTGAGCTAACAAATCGAGTTGAGTCAACGATCGCAGCGCTTGGTTTGCCATATCGAGTACTCGAGATTTGCACCGGCGACCTTGGTCAGTCGCACCATCGCAGTTTTGACATCGAGGTTTATGCACCTGGTTGTGATCAATGGCTTGAAGTTAGTTCGATCAGTTGGTTTAGTGATTATCAAGCGCGACGTGCAGATATTCGTTTCAAGAACCCTGGAGCCAAAGGTAGCGAAATTGCTCACACGCTTAATGCGTCGGCGTTGGCAGTGCCGCGTGTTTGGGCGGCGATTCTTGAAAACTGCCGTCAGGCCGATGGCTCGGTAGCAATACCCGAGGTTTTGCAGCCCTATATGCGGGGCGCAAAAGTGATTTCATCTAGTTCGCAAGCCAAACCATGAGCGTGCGCGATCGACGCGTGCAGTATGAAACTGCAGGGCTCGATCGGGCAGATCTAGATTCAGATCCGATTGTGCAATGGCACGCCTGGTATGAACAAGCCGCGAGTGCCGGAGTTGCCGAACCTAATGCGATGACGGTGGCAACTGTTGATCAACATTCTGCACCAGATTCACGTGTGGTTTTAGCAAGAGCAGTCGACGCACGGGGTTTTGTGTTTTACACCAATTACGATTCGGCAAAGAGTCAGCAAATTCTTGTTAATCCAGTCGCGAGTGCTGTTTTTGCATGGCTTGATCTGCATCGTCAAGTGCGTGTGCGCGGCACGGTGCAGCGCATTGCAGAAGCCGAAAGCGACGAAT
>JANRBC010000086.1 GCA_030727685.1 Ilumatobacteraceae bacterium | reverse complement strand
CGGTGAAACAGACGACCACTTGTGGGCATGGTTGCCCGATAAAAAGTGGCTCTTTGCTGGCGACTTCGTAATTTGGAACTACCCCAATGCCGGCAACCCGCAAAAAGTTCAGCGTTACGCATTCGAATGGGCACAAGCATTGCGACGAATGATCGCTCAAGGCCCCGAACTACTTGTACCGGCTCACGGTTTGCCGATCGAGGGCAAAAAACGAATCGCAATGGTTCTCGACGACATCGCATCGTCGCTCGAAAGTCTCGTCACTCAGGTCATTGAGATGATGAACGCGGGCGAAACGCTCGATGCGATTGTTCACACTGTGAAGGTTCCGAAAAACATTTTAGAAAAGCCGTATATGCGTCCGCTTTACGACGAACCCGAATTCGTTGTGCGAAACATCTGGCGACTTTACGGCGGCTGGTGGGATGGCGCCCCATCACGACTCAAGCCCGCACCTGACAGTCAAGTGGCGACCGAACTGGCGAATCTTTCTGGTGGCGCAGAAAACTTAATGAGCCGCGCACTCGAATTGATGGAGAGTGGCGACATCCGCATGGCTTGTCACCTTGCCGACTTTGCTGGTTGGGCCGCACCCGAAGACCCACAAATTCACGCGAACCGCGCGACTATTTACGAACGACGACGCAAGAGCGAGCTGTCATTGATGAGCAAGGGCATCTTTAAAGGTGCCGCTCGCGAGTCGCAAGCAATCGCCGACAAAAAATAGCCTCCGCGAAAACGCGAACTCACCAAACAAATTGTGGGCGCGACGGGGCTTGAACCCGGGACCTCCACCATGTCGAGGTGGCGCTCTACCAACTGAGCTACACGCCCTTATTAGACGCTAAGCATAGCGTGCTGGTTTGTAACTCAAAAGGTTGAGGTGCGACAATAGAAGTCGCACAAACGAAACAGGGGCCAAATGTCGAAATTAACTCTCAAAGATCTGTTCGCCGCAAAAGGCAAACGACATTTGACACAAGTTTTTGTGCGCACGCCGAACGAAGCGGCCGCATGCGAAGAAGCAGGTATTGACATGCTCGTCGCTGCCGAACTTCACGACGGTCAATCAAGCGACTACGTCGGCATTCGTAAAGCCGCACCAAACACATTTCTCACAATCGGACTTGCAATCAACACCTATGCCGGTCATACCGAAGTGTTGCGCAACGCATACCGTTTGATGGGTGTTGGCGCCGACACGCTTTATTGCGGATACGGCATACCCACGATCAAGGCACTCGCCGACGAGTACATCCCCGTAGTCGGCCACGTCGGTCTCGTGCCATATCGCAACTCGCCGTTTGGCGGCATGAAGGCCGTCGGCAAAACCAGTGCCGAAGCGTTGCGTGTTTACGAACTCACAAAGCAATATGAAGACGCCGGCGCTGTTGGCGTCGAAATGGAAGTCGTGCCAGCCGAAGTTGCCACCGAAATTTCCAAGCGCACGAAAATGCTGATCATCGGCATGGGCGCCGGCATCAACTGCGATGTGCAATATCTTTTCGCCACTGACATTCTCGGCGACAACGAGGGTCATGTACCGCGGCACTCAAAGGTTTACCGCGACTTCAAAACCGAATATCACCGCCTGCACCGCGAATCGGTTGCGGCATTTAAAGAATTTCGCAGCGACGTGCTCACAGGTGCCTACCCTGCCGACCAAAACAACGTGACAATCGATAAAAAAGAGTTTGACGCGTTTCTTAAAGCAATTAAATAGCATCAATCAGTCGTAGCGCGACTTCATTTGCGAGCAAACGACCGGCCCGAGTCAAAACAATTCGATCATCTTGGCGGTCAAGCAACTCACTCATTTCGTCAAGATCAGCCTCACTAAACGAACCAAGTGGCACACCCTCGCGAGTTCGCACCAACAACTGCAGCATCTCGCGCTTACTCGTTTCGGCATCAAGCGTCTCACTCGACGACTCTGGTGACTCGCCAGCATTAACTAACTCGATATATCGATCTGGCGTGCGAACATTCCACCAACGTCGGCCATTTAAATGTGCATGGGCGGCACTGCCGAAACCTTCGTAATTGCCCTGCTGCCAATAAAGCGAATTGTGTTTGCATTCATGACCAGGCTTGGCCCAATTTGAAATCTCATAATTCTGCAAGCCGTGTGCCGACAATGCGTCGTCGCACAACAAATATTTATCTGCTTGATCATCGTCATCTGGGTGGCGATCAGGTTGCGTTGCCAAAGCCGTATTTGCTTCTACTGTCAAACCGTATGCAGAGACATGAGGCGGATCAAGCGCCACGACATCACGCAACGTCCGCGACCAGTCATCAAGGGTTTCGCCCGCAGCACCATAAATAATGTCGAGATTGAAAGTCTCAAACCCTGCTTCGCGCACGCAAGACACCGAGCGCTGCACGTTCTCAGGGTTATGCGTGCGCCCAAGCGACTTCAAAACATGATCGACCGTCGACTGCACACCAATACTGATTCGATTTACCCCGCCCGCGCGATATGTCTGCATCATCTCAAGAGTGATGTCGTCGGGGTTGCACTCGACCGTCACTTCGCAGCCTTCTGCAAGCGGAATCTCAGCCAACACACTCATTAACTCTGCAGCCGGCACCAGAGTCGGCGTGCCCCCGCCGATGAACACACTCGTCGCGCGAGGCATCGCACTCGCAACGCTGCGCTTAATGTGTGTGCGTAGCGCGGCCAAATAATCTGTCGTCAGTTGGTGGCGGTCAGTGAACGTTGCAAAAGCGCAATAGTCGCACTTTTTTGCACAAAACGGAATATGAATGTAAACACCAAATCCTGAGTGCATGATATTCAACTCTGCGTTGTTGGTGGCACGAACAACAAGTCAAGTTCGGCAAGTTTGGCGCCAACTTCATCGACGGCAATGTCGAGCATCACGGCTATCGCCCGCGTATCGTGCGCGCGCACCGTTATAACTTTGCCGTTGAAGTCTTGTCGTTGTACTTGAATCATCCGCAAAAATCTTTCAAGCATCTTAAATTCGATGCCTTCGCGCGTCGAAAGTTTGGCCACGTCAATTCGAAGTTTCGTCGGGGCTGACGCACCCGGCTGATTATCTTCGACTCGCAACGGGTCACGTGGCAAAAGTTGATCAATCGTCACACCATAAAACTTGGCCAGACGCTCAAGGCGCGGCACTGAAATCGCCCGTTCACCTCGTTCGTATGCGCCAAGCACTGAGGCTTTAAATTCTTCGCGTGACTGAAGTTCGACCTCGCTAAGTGACAAATTCTTCTGCGAGCGAATCGATCTCAGGCGCTCACCCACCATCCGTGAAAACGGAGACTGCTCAAGCATCTCGTCGTCAGATGGGCTCATTGTCGGTTCAACTTTCTTTATTTCGGTAACTCGACATTAGAACAGCCGCACTAATCGCCGCAGTTTCTGCTCGCAAAATTGTGTCACCAAGCGAAACGACTCCTTTGCCAGCAGAGACTTCTTCTTGCGTAAAGCCACCCTCAGGGCCAATCGCAATCGTGCGATGCGACTCATTCAAAACTTCACCAGTCGGGTCGGCGATAAATGCATCACCCAACTGTGCCAGAGCCACGACATCGCTCACTTTTGGCAACCAAACGCGTCGTGACTGCATCGCCGCCTCGCGAGCAACTAATCGCAGTTTCTCTAAATTCTTGTTTGCTCGACCAGCATCCCATCGCACGACACTGCGAGTCGTTGGTGCCAAAACAATAATCTCGTCAATACCAATCTCAGTTAGTTTCTGCACCGTCCACTCGGGTCGGTCACCTTTGACTACAGAAAAGGCAACTCTCAACTGCCACTTCGGTGCTGGCTCTACGGCAACTTCGCTCGTAACCTCAATTTTTGCATCGCCATCAACTACACACGTTCGCCATCGTCCGCCGCCATCTGAGACCGTCACAACATCTCGCGACTTCACCCGCAAGACGCGCAATAAGTGATGCGCGTCTACGTCACCCAAAACCGGCGCGTCAATTGAATCTACAAAAACATGTGCCGCTGAGTTACGCAGCGCAGAGATCACGAAAATGCCGACTTAATCTTTGACTTCAATGAAGTGTCGCTGGCCGCGACTTGTTCTCCGCGCTCTTTGGCCAACTGCTGCAACAAATCACGCTCTTTTGATGAAAGTTTTTTCGGCACCACAACTTCAATTCGCGCACGAAGGTCGCCGCGTGTTCGACCTCGATTGCGTCCGCCTTGATTCAAGTACGGCACGCCCCGACCCTTGAGTACATACTCGTGACCGTGCTGCACGCCGGGTGCAACTATGAGCGTCTCATCACCATCAAGAGTCGCGAGCACTAGATCAACGCCAAGTGCAGCCTGAGCAATCGAAACCTGCACGTTCGTTACCAAATCATTTTCTTCACGTTGATACATCTCATGAGGCGCAACTTCAATATGCACGTACAAATCACCAGCCGCACCACCACGCGGACCTACCCCGCCGCGACCAGTCACGCGCATTGTCTGACCCGCAGCAATACCCGCCGGAATATCAATCTCATGCGACTGATCTTTGGTCACTCGACCTTCACCGCGACATTTGTTGCACGGCGACGCGATCATTTCACCCATTCCGCGACAGCGGCCGCACGGTGTGGTTGTCACCATTTGTCCAAGAATGCTCTGACGCATTCGTCGCACTTGACCCGAGCCACCACAGTCGGCACAGGTTGTGGCCTTAGTGCCTGCAGCCGCGCCCGACCCTTCGCACTCTTCGCAACTCACAGCAGATCTAATCGACACCGAAGTTCGACAACCAAAAACTGCGTCAACAAATTCGATTTCAATTTGTGTTTCTAAATCTGGGCCGCGTTGTGGTCCAGATTGTTGACGCCCGCCGCCACCAAACGGTGAGTCACCGCCGAAAAATGCATCGAAGATGCTGCCGAAACCGCCGGCACCACCAAACGGATCTCCACCGCCGCGACCACCACCCGCTATACCAGCTTCACCAAATTGGTCATATCGTGCACGAGTCTCTTCGTCTGACAAAACTTCGTACGCACGACTTACAAGTTTGAATTTTTCTTCGGCTTCAGCGTTATTCGGGTTCGCATCAGGGTGCAGTTCGCGCGCCAACTTGCGATATGCGCGCTTTAACTCGTCTTGACTCGCCCCACGCGACACGCCAAGCAATTGATAAAAATCTTGCGCCATTCGAATTAATTTTCGGTCAAACGACGACCAAGTCGGTCGCTAACCAAATCTACGGTCGCCAATGCTTGCGGATAATTCATACGCGTTGGCCCAAGCACACCAACAGTGCCCACAGTTTCGCCATCGGCGCGAACTGGCGCCAAGACAACTGAACATGCCGAAAGTGGCTCGACGCCGTGCTCGGCACCGATCGCAACTGAAACGCCACGGTTCAGCATGTCGCGAACAAGCGTGACAACAACATATTGCTGCTCAAGAGTGTGCAAAACATTGCGCACGATTTCTACAGCGTCAAATGCCTCAGCCATCTGCGCCACGCCACCGACGTAGAAGTTCTCGTCATTTCGCACGCGGTCAAGAGCCGACAAGACTTTTTCGCACAATGCAACGACACCAGCATCACGAGTTTGATCTTTGCTCACATTGCGATTTGCCTCGCGATGAGAAGCAACATCACTCAACGGCTGAGTAATCATGAGGCGCTGAAGTTCTGCATTGGCTTGCAAAATCTCATCATCTAAGACATCGCTCGTGATTTCAATTTGTGCATTTTCGACTGCACCGTTTGAAAGCACGACGACCACCGTGATGTGATGGCTCGAGAGCCGAACTAGTTGCACCGAGCGCACGACGGCAACTTCTGCAGTCGGCCCAATTACAACTGATGCATAATTCGTCAATTGCGCCAACAACATCGACGTTCGCTGAAGTGTTTCTTCTAGACGAAAGTGCGCGGTTTCAAAAAAACTTCCGACTTTCGCCTGTTCGATCGAGCCAAGCGAACCGTTCGGCACCAAGTTGTCGACAAAAAACCGGTATCCCTTATCGGTTGGTATTCGACCAGCCGAAGTATGCGGATGCATCAAATAGCCTTCGCGCTCTAAAGCCGCCATGTCATTGCGCACCGTCGCCGACGAGACCGCCAAATCACGATTATTGGCAATGTGCGCAGAACCCACCGGTTGCGCGGTGGCGATGTACTCCTCTACGACAGCCCTGAGGATTGCAGTCTTACGATCGTCAAGCATTTGTTACTTATCAGGCTACCTAGCGTCAGACTACCGAGCGATTGATTTCCCCGCTGATCTTGTAGCGACTTAGAGCCTCATCACGCTCTTGTGAATGGTCAACCATTGGTTCTGGATATTGCGCAAACAATCCGCCTTCGGGTTGCAGCCATGGTGAATGTACAAACTTTTTCGGCACATCGCGCAACTCAGGTATCCATTCACAAACGTAATTTCCGTTGGGATCAAATTTCTCGCCTTGCAATACGGGGTTGAACACGCGAAAGTACGGCGCCGCATCGGTGCCAGTTCCGGCAGTCCATTGCCAACCGTGATTGTTTGATGCGATGTCGCCATCGACCAGATGCTTCATGAAGAATTTCGCACCCCACTGCCACGGCAAATGCAAATCTTTGACCAAGAAACTGGCGGCAATCATTCGCACACGATTATGCATCCATCCTGTTGCCAACATTTGTCGCATGCCGGCATCAACGATCGGATAACCCGTTTTGCCAGCACACCAAATTTCGAATCTCTGTTTGGCTTTCGCATCTGTGTCGACTTGCAGACTGTCCATTTTGGGTTGCAGATTCTTCCAAGTTGTCTGTGGTTGATGAAACAAAACATCGGCATAAAACTCGCGCCAACAAAGTTCGCTGCGATAGTGATCATGGTTCTTGTTCGGCTCGAGTTCAGCCAGCAACTGTCGCGGGTGCACCACACCGAAGCGCAAATAAACCGACATCTGACTGCAGCCGTCGCGATCAGGATTATTTCTTTCGTCTTTATATTTGTCAAGCGCAGTCTCGGCAAAATATTCCCATCGTTTCCATGCGGCTTCTTCGCCCGCATCAGCAATTTTTGCGGTCGATACCGGGTCGTCGGGTATCGACTCACTTTTTATCGTGGGGGCGCCATTCCATTTCACGTTCGGCTTTTTGACTGGCGCCGACCAACCGTTCACCAACCAAACTTTCGAAAACGGAGTAAATACCGAATACGGCGTCGAGTCGGCTTTTCGCACTGTGCCCGGGTCGACCGCGTATGCCGAACCAACATGATTCAACTTCGCACCAACTTTTTCTAGTGCTCGAGCAACTTCAGCGTCACGCTTTTGCCCGTATGGTGCAAAATCTTTTGCAGCAAAAACCTCGGTTGCACCAACTTCTTGCACGACCTTCGGCACGACTTCAACTGGGTTACCCACACGCACTACAAGCGCGCCACCCATTGCCTTATTCAATTCGCGCAGTGAACGAAACAAAAATGCTAATCGCGGCGCACCTGATCGCTGCAAAAACATCGGGTCTAAAACAAATAACGGCGTCACTGCCCCGGCTTTGCTTGCTGCGATCAATGCCGGGTTATCTTCGAGACGCAAATCGCGCCGAAACCACATCACCGAATTAGAAGAGTTATTCGCCATTTGATCTATACCCAATCATCTCCATGCAACCACTGCCACTACCGCACAAACTAGAGCAATTACCCCGCCATATGCCAGCGACCACTCAGGCGAAATTGAGTCTGCGATCAAACCGGTTATCGGTCCGCCAATTGGCGTGCTTCCCAAAAATGCAACCGCAGTCAACGCCAACAATCTTCCACGCATATCGGGTGGTGATTCTTGTTGACTAATTGCATTGCCCGAAGCGATCATCGCGGCGCCACCGATGCCAAGCGGAATACTCCAAAAAAATGCCAGCCACACGTTCGATGCAAACGCCATGCCGATGCTTGCTAATCCGAGCAACGCAATATTGCCGACGAACCAGCCCATCGACACAGTCTTTAAGCGTGCAGTGAGTAGAGCGCCGGTCAAATTGCCAATGCCAATCACCGACATCACCCAACCAAATGCTCGGTCATCACCCCAACTCAGGTCGGCCAACTTTGGCAAAGCAACACCAAAGTTGAAAGAAAATGTACTCACGGCGACATAAACCAAAAACATCGTTAACAATCGACGATTGCCGGCGACATATTTAAAGACTTCGCGCACAGGAGAACCACCTGCTGGTCGCATAATCGCCGGATACATTTCACTCTTTCGCAAACCTGTCAAACCGTAAATCATCGCTGCATATGAGACGCCGTTCAAGATAAATAGCCAACCGGTGCCGAGTGGCCCGACCAACGCAGTTGCAATCGCCGCGCCGAAGATTCGCGAGCCTGTCATCACTGCCGTATTCAGCGACATTGCATTTGGCAAATCAACTATTGGCACGAGTTCAGTCACCAAACCGCGTCGGGCAGGGTTGTCGAAAGCGCCGATGATGCCCAACAGCAGCGACAGTGCATAGACCATCGGCACATTTATCACGCCCGACAGATCTAGAACGCCGAGCAACAAAGCCTGAGCAGCCAAAGCTGCCTGCGAGATCAACGCAATTCGGCGACGGTTGTGGCGATCAGCAAGTGCTCCGCACCAAGTGCCGAACAACAACATCGGCAAAAACTGAAACGCCACGTTGTAGCCGAGATCGGCTGCGTTGCCTGTCAGCCGGTAAATCAACAACGACGACGCGGTTAACTGCAGCCAACTGCCAATATTCGAAAGCAGCAACCCTGCGAAGAACAGACGTGCATTGAAATATTTCAGCGAGCGAAAAACGCTTGCGTGTTTCTCAGCCACGGTATTTAATTATCGAGTTTGAGCGCCGAAATGAAAACATCTCCGGGTATCTCAACGCGACCGATCGACTTCATCTTCTTCTTGCCCTCTTTTTGTTTTTCGAGCAACTTGCGCTTGCGCGAAATATCGCCGCCGTAGCACTTGGCCAGCACGTCTTTTCGCTTTGCTTTGACAGTTTCGCGTGCAATGAACTTGCCGCCGATTGCAGCCTGAATTGGCACATCAAACATCTGGCGCGGAATCAACTCTTTGAGTTTTTCGCACATCCGCTTGCCATAGTCGTATGCCTTGTCGCGGTGCACGATTGTGCTGAACGCATCGGCAGCAATGCTGTTCAAAAATAAATCGACTTTAACCAAGTCAGATTCTCGATAACCGTGCAGTTCATAGTCGAGACTTGCGTAGCCCTGCGATCGGCTCTTCATCTGATCAAAAAAGTCGACTACTACTTCGGCAAGTGGCATCAAGTAGTGCATCTCGACGCGCTCGGGCGAGAGATATTCGAGTTTGCCAAGTTCGCCGCGACGAGTCTGGCAGAGATCCATCAAGGTGCCGGTGTAATCCTTTGGTGTGATGATGTCGACTTTAAAATACGGCTCTTCAATCGACTTGATGTAAACAGTTGGCGGCAATTCGCTCGGGTTGTCACAAATTTCTCGACTGCCGTCGGTCTTTGTCACCTGATATTGCACCGATGGTGCGGTCGCAATCAACGCAAGGTTGAATTCGCGCTCGAGTCGCTCTTTGACAATCTCCATGTGCAACAAACCCAAGAAACCGCACCTGAAACCAAAACCAAGCGCACCCGACGACTCGGGCAAGTAGCTAATTGAAGCGTCATTAAGTTTCAACTTCTGCAAACTTTCACGCAATGTTTCGAAATCGTCGGCGTCAATCGGAAACAATCCGCAAAACACCATCGGCTTTGGGTCGCTATAGCCATCAAGTGCTTTTTCGGCTTGTCGTGACTCATGAGTTACGGTTTCACCACTTCGCGCTTCACCCACGTCTTTGATGCCCGCAATCAAATAACCAACTTCACCCGGGCCAAGTTCGTCGACCAGCGTTGGCACTGGTCGTCGCACGCCCACCTCAAGTGCTTCATGCACGGCGTTTGTTTGCATAAATCGCAACTTCTCGCTGCTACGCATACGACCGTTCATCACGCGTATCGAAGAAACAACGCCGCGATATTGGTCGTATTGACTATCAAAAATCAACGCTTGCAGTGGTGCATCGGCATCACCAGTCGGTGCCGGAATTTTCTCGATGATTGCATCAAGCAACTCAGGCACGCCATCACCTGTCTTAGCCGAGATGCGCAAAATATCTTCGGCACGAATGCCGAGAACTTTTTCGATCTCCATCGCATATCTATCTGGGTCAGCAGCAGGTAAATCAATTTTGTTTAGTGCAGCGACAATTTCAAGATTGTTTTCAAGCGCCAGATAACAGTTCGCCAATGTTTGCGCTTCGATGCCTTGTGCCGCATCAACAACCAAAACGACACCTTCGCACGCCGCCAAAGAACGACTTACTTCATAGCCAAAGTCGACGTGCCCTGGCGTGTCGATTAGATGCAGCGTGTGGTCCTTCCATGACACGCGCACGTTTTGCGCTTTGATCGTGATACCTCGTTCACGCTCGAGGTCCATGCTGTCTAAATATTGGGCGCGCATTTCGCGAGCATCCACCGCATTCGTCATCTCTAAAATGCGGTCTGAAAGTGTTGATTTGCCGTGGTCAATGTGCGCAATGATCGAAAAATTTCGTATTCGAGATAGTTCCATTACGCCGTTTCTCCGAGATTTCGACCATCACACTGACGCCCAAAAAGCTTGTGTGAGACGATGCCAAATTCTACACGGCTTATGTTTGGCAAGGCCTGACCCGCTGTTAGCCTTGGGGCGTGGCAAATATCAAATCGCAAAAAAAGCGCATCATCACAAACGCAAAAGCAACCTCTCGCAACAAAGCCGTTCGCAGTGAACTTCGCTCACGAGTAAAAAGCGCTCTTGAGACAGCAGGCACACCAGAAAATCAAGAAGCACTTCGCCTTGCCGTGAAGCGCCTCGACAAAGCCGCTGCCAAGCGCACGATTCACCCAAAACAAGCCGCTCGCCGCAAGAGCCGCTTGATGCGCAAACTTAACGCCGCTTCGGCGAAGTAGTTCTCGCCGAGTTACTCGGCCTATTCGTTCTGGTTGACGCCCCCATTCGGCACAACCGAGCGACCAAGATTTCCATCGTTAGTTCTTCGCCGAGGTCTTTGCCTCCGCGCAAATCGATGTCAGCCCGAGCAAGCAACGCAATCGCCTGGCTAATACCGGTACTACCAATTCGACGATATTGATTGAGATATTTCTTGCCCTGAAATTCGCTTTTGCCGCCGATCAGAGTCAAGACGTCATTTGCGCTGTGCAACTCTGGGCCATCAAGTCGCATCAACTTCGAAAAATGCGTGTGCAACAGAGCCATCACTTGCAACGGATGATATTCACCACTTCGTGTCATGCGATGCAACATGTCAATGGCTTTCGCCGAATCGCCCGCATCGATTGCATCGGTTAAGTCCCATGGCTTGACGCTGCCGGCATCGCCCAAAAACGCGGCGACATCGTCACTCGAAAGTTTGCGCGATGTGCCATATGTCGAGACCAGTACATCAATCAACCCAGGCAACCGAGCTTGATCTTCACCCAGCCAGTCAATTATTTGATTCAGCGCAATTGGCTCAAGAGTCAAACCCGATTCACCAAATCTCTCGAGAAACCAAGTCATCAACTCTTGACGTTTTGCCGGTGGCGTCGTCGCCATCACAGTTGCGCCGGCCCGTTTCAACGCGTCTGAAACCGACTTAGCCAATTTGCCAGATGCACTCAACACGAGATGCGTGCTGTCGACAGGGTGCTCGAGATATTCGACCAAACTCGAAAGTTCGGCAACGGTCGCCTCAGAAATTTCTCGAATCACAACGACTCGCTCTTCACCAAAAAGCGACATGGTTTCGGCAGACGAGATTGCCCGGCGAATTGCATCTTCGCGTTCTTGCCCACTTGCCGCCCCTGCATCATGGGTTTCTAAAATCGTGCTGCGGTTTTCATCTGTCGCCATCGACTTGATCAGTTCGCGAGTGATGTCGCTTACTTTGTCTGAAACCAATCGCGGATCAGAACCAGTAATCAAATGAATCGTCACGCCTACACGCTAGAACTTCGGTGTCGCAGAGCAATTATCCCCGCCAAAACTCCGAGCCAAAGGGCGAGATTTAGCGTGCCTTCAAATCGGAGGTGTGCGAAAATTTCAGCAACCCACCAGACCCAGCGCACACCAACTTGAATCGGCAGCATCACTAGATCGCCAATCTCGCCGAGACCAAAGTTGCTGATCAGCGCCGAAAAAAGTGACATCGGTAAGCCCACCAACATCACCAAACCAGCAATCGGCACTGCCAAGACATTGGCAATAATGCCGGTCACCGAAGGCAAGCCAAAAATCAAAATCACAACTGGCATCACACCAAGTTGTGCGGCAACAGTGGCCCCGATGAGTTGCGCCAACCATTTTGGTCGTCGAATAATTTGTGCCAACGGTGCAGCGCCAATACACAAACCACAAGTCGCACCAACCGACATGAAAAACCCAACCGACCACGCCAAAAGTGGATCAACAATCACAGCCAGCAAAACTGTCAGTGCAATCAACCGCATAGTTCTAGTTGGTCGACCAAATGTGACAGAAAGAAACGCCAGACCAGCCATCGTTGCTGCGCGCACAACTGACGGCTCAACTCGTGTGATTAACACGAACCATGCGAGAACTCCGAGTGTGGCGATTATTCGCAACCGATTTTTTAAGCGCGACAGCAGTGGCGAGAGTGCGGCCAGCACGAACGAAACATTTTGACCCGATACAGCGACCAGGTGTGCAAGCCCAGATTTTCGAAAGGCATCAATCATTGACTCTGATTGACGCGTGTCGTCGCCAATCACCAGACCGGTGAACAACGCTCGATCATTGAACTCGAACGAATCTGAACCGAGTTGCACGAGATCGCGCACACGCTGAACACTGCGCAAAATTGGCGACGCTACGAGACGCTGTTCGCCAACACTCTCAAGGCGAAATTTGCCCTTGATATGTTGTGCCATCCATCTTGATTCGGTTCCTCGTGCAAACGACTCGCGCAGACCGCGCACAAAAACCTGCTCGCCCACTTTGGCGCCAGCCAAACGCCACGCGGGCCGCCCATATGTGTACACAATAAAACGATCGCCTTCGATTTCGAGAGCAGTGCGGGTTGCCGCACCGATATTTTGCGGGTCGCTCATAACTGTTGCATATCCTTCGTATTCGCCCAACCGAACATCGGCAAAATCATTAGTCGCGCGTTGCGAATTAATCGCGCCGAACACGAAAATCAAAATTAAAAGCGACGCCCCCGATCGCGAAATGATCGACCGACGCAGCCCAACAAAGCAACTAATCGCAACTGCAATCAATATTGCAATACAAACTGTTTTGCTCGCACGCGTAACACACAAATACACAGCGACACCGAACACAATCAGCCAATCGGTGCGCCGCACATCGTACGATGTAGTCATGGCTGGCAAGTCGCGTCGCGTCGTACCCGATGGCATCGTCGCTCACCGCAACGCAGTGCGCCAACGCGGCGGTCTAATTGCAGTTGCCCTCGCACTTGCTGTGCTCGTCGTCGGGCTGGTCTTGCTTGCGTTGCCCGGCTCATTAACTGGCTTGCTCGGTTTCGTTTTTACATTTATTGCGCTGCCAACCATGCCGCTGTTCGGCATACCGGCCTCGGGCGGTTTCACTCTTTACGCATTGAGTTTTGTCTCGAGCATGCTGCTCTGGTGGATTATCGGTCACTACGCAAGCCTTCGCGCGATTCGTGCAGTTATTGCCAGTTGGCCAGAGTGGCGTCAAGAATTTCGACCTCTGGCGATTGGACTAGTGCTGGGTTCGTTGATTTCGCTCGCGCTCGCCGCATTAGTTCTTGGCGCGCTCTAACTAACTCGCGCACAAATCGCCGACCAGCCAACGCACGGCGCGCTCTAGTTAACACGCGCACGCGGCAAGATCTCGCTTAACTTCGCGGGCCCAATGCCACGCACCTTCAACAAATCTTCGACTTTCAAAAACGCACCATTTTTTTCGCGATACGCAACTATTGCTTTTGCCGTTGCTGGGCCAACGCCTGGCAACTGTTCGAGTTCGACAACCGATGCCAAATTGATGTTGATCAGTTGCGGCACTGCGCTATTCGCCGCGCCGCCAGCACCCGCTACGCCACCCGCGCCACCCGCGCCACCCGCGCCACCCGCGCCAGCTACGCCCCCCGCACCACCAACTTGTGGCCGATTTGTAATCACGTGTGGCTTTTCACCGCGCTTGGGCACATAAATTTGCTCGCCCTCGTTTAAGACAGTCGCCAAATTGATTACATCGAGATTTGCCGCGCTAGTTGCGCCACCCGCAGCAACTATGCCGTCATTAATTCGCGAGCCATATTTAAGTCGATAAACACCGGGGTTCTTCACAGCCCCGGCAACATGCACGGTAATTATTTGTGGTGTCGTGTTGATGCTTGAGGCACTCACACCAATTGTTGGGCTTGCCGCAACTGTTGTGCTGGCAAAACTCAAATTCGCTTCGGGCGGAGGCGGCGGCACTTGAACCAGCCACCAACCTGCAACGCCAACAAATGCGACGCTCAACACGGTGCCGATCATTCGCGACACACCAAACCACTTGAGGCGGTCAGAGTTCAGAAAATTTTTCATCGCCCCATGTGGGCGCAAACCTCACTAAGAGGCAGAGATTAAAACAGCCGTGCCGTCAGTTTTTTGCGATAGTCGCCAGTGCGCGGGTCGTTTGGTCCCATTTTCGCAAGCAACTCAAGAAACTCGCTCTTGGCTTGTTCATCAGTCTTGACACGCACCAACAAATCAGTCAACTGTTTGTCATAGTCGTCTTGCGGCACAAACGCAGCGCGCGCCGCAGCAATCGAAGTGCGCACTCGCTCGGTTTCGGGCACTGTCTTCAATAACTCGAGAGCCGCCGAGCAATCTTTTCGCGCAATCAACAAATCGGCAAGAGCAACAACAACACTTTCATTAGTCGGCTCAGCTTCAAGTGCTTGACGCAAACTGGCTTCATCACCTTTTGCCAAAAGTGCCTGCACATCGACAACAACTTGCTCTGGCAATAAGTTTTTTATGAACTGCTCAACAACATGTTCTGACTGCGCACCAACAAAACCATCGACGATCTTGCCGTCTTTCATCGCATAAACAGCCGGAATCGACTGCACCTGAAACGCTTGGGCCACCTGCGGGCAAGTATCGACATCGACCTTCGCCAAAATGACTTTGCCTTTGGTTGCCGCAGTCAGCTTTTCAAGAATCGGCCCCAAGGTCTTGCACGGACCACACCATTGCGCCCACAAGTCGATGATCACCGGCGTAACCATTGACTTCTCGATCACCTCTTTTTGAAAGGTTGCATCTGTTACATCAATAGCCATGCCTCCACAATACTGCGCAAACCAACAGCGCTCGCAAGTGGCGATGACCAACACAAATTAAGTAGGTTGCTTGGTGATGAGCGACACAGTTACTAGCGGCATCAATTCTGAAAAAGTCTCAACATGGCTCGAGACAAATGTTGATGGTGCATCCGCGCCATTCAAGTTCGAATTCATCGCTGGCGGCCACTCAAATCTCACGTTTTCTGTGCGCGATGCGAAACAAAATCATTACGTTCTTCGTCGCCCGCCACTCAGCCACGGCCTCGCCAGCGCCCACGACATGGGTCGCGAACACCGAATGATCTCGGCACTACAAAACTCTGGTGTGCCCGTGCCGCGCACCCGCGGTTTATGCACCGATATCGAAATCAACGGTGCGCCTTTTTATGTAATGGATTTCGTCGACGGCCACATCGTGCGCGATGTGCCCATCGCCGAGACCGTACTAACAGAACAGACCCGCGCCCGGGCCAGTGAATCGCTCGTCGACACATTGGCCAAGATTCACGCTGTCGATGTCAACAAAGTTGGTTTGCAAGATTTCAGTCGACACGAGGGCTACATCGCTCGTCAACTCAAGCGATGGTACGGCCAATGGAACGCGCAAAAGACTCGCGAGCTTTCTGTTGTCGATCGCGTTCATGACGAACTCTCAAAGAGAATTCCTGAACAAGGGCCGGCAACAATCGTGCACGGCGACTATCGACTCGACAACTGCATCGTTGCTTCGAGCGGCGAAATTCAAGCAGTGCTCGATTGGGAGATCTGCACACTCGGTGATCCGCTCGCTGATCTTGGTCTGCTCACTGTCTATTGGACTGGCCCCAATGACGAAGCATCACCGTGGATGTCGCAATACACAACCGTCAAAGGCTTTTTGAATCGCAACGACCTGATCGCTCGCTATGCAAAAACAACAGGACGCGATGTGACAAATATCGAGTTCTACCGCGCATTCGCATATTGGAAACTTGCCTGCATCGTCGAAGGCGTTTATGCGCGCTATCTCGGTGGTGCGCTCGGCGAAAAAAACGCGGCCGACCTTGAACCATTCAAGTTGCAAACCGAGGCAGCAGCCAACAGTGCCGAGCAAGCGCTTTCGCGCCTAAACTGAAGTCACGCGATGAATAAGCCATACAAAATTATTGGCACTCTGCCGCAGATTAAAGATCCGCTCTTGGTTGTGATGATGACCGGCTGGATTGACACGAGCTCTGCTGCTGCTGCCGCTGTCGAACTCGTCGCCAAAGAAGCCAGTGCGGTAAAGATCATCGACTTCGACATCGACACATTTGTCGACTTTCGCGCTCGCCGCCCAATTATGGAGCTCCGCGAAGGTGTTAATACAAAGCTCGTTTGGTCAACACCCGAAATCGCCCTTGGTCGCGACATCAACGACAAAGATATTTTGTTGCTCACTGGCCCCGAGCCAGACACCCACTGGAACTTGTTCGCCGAAACAATCGCTGACATCAGCGTGCAGTTTGGTGTGCGACGAATGATCGGCATCGGCGCGTATCCGTTTGCAACACCACACACTCGTGCGGTCTACATTTCTTGCACTTCGCCCGACAAAGATTTGGTCTCGAGTTTGCCTTATTTGAAGAGTTCAGTCGATGTACCTGCGGGTATGGCTGCAGCGATCGAGCACTCTCTTCACGGTCGCAAAATTCAAGCGCTCAGTCTTTGGGCTCGAGTGCCTCACTATGTTGCTTCGATGCCGTACCCGGCGGCCTCGGCTGCTTTGCTCGCAGCGCTGTGTGACACTGGCGGCATCTCGCTCGACGCATCGCCTATGCGAGAACAAGCGAAAACTCAACGCGAGCGACTTGACCAATTAATTGCTGGCAACAACGATCACTCGCAAATGTTGACGCAACTCGAACAAGCATTTGACGAACAAATCGCCAACGGCACGACCGAAATTAATTTTGGTGCACCAATACCGAGTGGCGACGAAATCGCCGCCGAGTTCGAAAAGTATCTGCGCGACCGCTAATTATTTGCGCGGGCTAAACCGTGCAACCACGACTGCACGTTTGCGCCCAATGCATCAACGTCGTAGCCACCTTCTTGCAGCACCACCGTCGGCAGACCCAACGCACCAACTAATGCGCCGCATCGGTCGTAGCCAGGTGTCGTCAATGCCAAATCACTGATCGGGTCAGTAATAAAGGTGTCGAGACCGAGCGAAACGATGATCATTGACGGACCAAACTTTTTGATGCTCTCGCAAGCCCGTTCGAGCGCCTTCATATATGAATCGTCATCTGTGCGCGCCGCAAGCGGAACATTGAGCGTCGAACCTCGACCCTTGCCCGAACCAACTTCGTCTTCATAGCCCGTGAAATATGGATACGCACGCACTGGGTCACCATGCAGCGACACAAATTGAACATCGTCACGCTCATAGAAAATTTGCTGGGTGCCATTGCCATGGTGATAGTCGACGTCGAGCACTGTAACTTTTGTGCCAGTTGTGCTCGCAACATGATGGGCTGCGATCGCCGCATTGTTGAAAAAGCAATATCCCCCGTATAGATCGGTGGTTGCGTGATGGCCCGGTGGTCGACACAAGCCATAACTATTTTTTGCACCGTCTAAAACAATTTTTGTCGCGCTCATCGCCACATCAACCGCGCCACGAGCCGCCTCGTAAGTGCCCATCGTCAATGGTGTTGTGGTCTCAAAACACCACCAACCCAACTTGCCGTTGACTGACTCTGGTTCAACTCGGTCGCCCATGTTCTGGCGCAGGTTTGATTTGAAGAACATATCTGGCACAACTTCGCGAGATTCTTTGACATCTCGCTGATAATCGGCCCACGCTGTAGACAAAAACTTCAACAAACCCGGGTTATGAATTTTGGTAATCGGCTCAGTGCCCCACTCAGTTGGCGAAACAAAGTCGAATGCTTTATCGGCTGCCAAAGTCTCACGAATCTTTTCGGCACGACCGGTGTGCTCAAACGGCGAATGCGCCGAAGATCTTTCGATTTCAACTTCTGGGTTGTGCAACAAGTGCGCTGGCGAATATACGACTTTCACAAACACCCCGTTTCTTTTCGAACAATCTCAGCAATTTCTAACTGAAATCTAGTGGCGAGCGCAGTGATCGTTTCAATTCGGCGACCCCTGAAGTCGTCGCGATTGTTTCAACAGCATCCCAAAGTTTCAACGCCTCATCGCCTCGTGGCGACTTCGAGATTACGGGGCCAAAGAAACTGCCCTCGTCGGGCTGGCCCAGCTTAAAGGTCAAAATCGGCGTGCCAACATCTTTGCCAGTTCGTGAAAGCGCAAGGTCAGTTTCGTAACGAATGACCGGAGTATGGGTCTCGTCGTTCAGCGAATCAGCCCACACTGTTGGCAGCGAATGGCGACTCAACATGTCGCTCAAAAATTTATGTGGGTCGGTGTCAAAACCCTCGCGAATTTTTTCAACGTGCACAGTTGTGCCAATTGCCGTGTAGAACTTTGCTACAGCGTCGTTGCCCGCATCTGCACGCGCGGCGCTTGCAACGCGCAGTGCCTGCAATCCAAACGTGTGAATCATTTTGTGGTAGTCATCACCAGGTTTGTAACCCTTGTCGGTATTGATCATCGACAACGAAATGAACTTCCACGAAACTTCGAACTTGCGCAACGCACTAACTTCGGTCACCCAACGCGAAGTGACCCACGCCCACGGGCAACCTGGATCAAAGAAAAAATCTAAATCTGCCACGTAGACAGATTAGGCGCTTCAGACGCGCTCAACCTCTTTAAGGTCGTAAGTTTCGATTATGTCGCCCGGCTTCAAATCTTGGAAGTCTGTCAGACTGACACCGCACTCAAAACCTTCGCGCACTTCTTTGACATCGTCTTTGAAGCGTCGCAGCGTGTTGATGTTGCCCTTCCAAATAATCGTTCCGTCGCGCAAGAATCGCACTCGCGAACCGCGGGTGATAACACCAGACACAACCGAACAACCTGCAACTGCACCAACCTTTGGCGCCTTGAAGATTTCGCGTACTTCGGCTTCGCCAGTGACAACTTCGACGAACTCTGGGGCGAGCATGCCCTTCATCGCTTTTTCGATGTCTTCGAGCAGCTTATAAATGATTTCGTAGGTGCGAATTTCGACGTTTTCTTTTTCGGCAAGTTCACGAATTTTGCGATCAGGTCGAACATTGAAGCCGATCAACGTTGCGTTCGTCGCTGCGGCCAACGAAATGTCGTTCTCAGTGATCGTGCCAACGCCTCGATGCACGAACGCTGCGCGCACATCATCGCGCTCGAGTTTGCGCAAACTCTCGGTAACTGCTTCAAGCGAACCGTGCACGTCGGCTTTAACAATCACGTTCAAAGTCGCAACTTCGCCCGCTTGAATCTGAGTGAAAATGTCTTCGAGTTTCACGCCGCGCTGAACTCGAGCGTCACCGCGCTGGTTCATCGCCCTGAAACGTTGTTCGCGCGCACCGGCAACCGTTCGTGCGGTTCGCTCATCTGGTGCTGATCTGAATTCTTCACCTGCACCAGGCACAGCCGACAGACCCAAAACTTGCACCGGCGCCGAAGGCCCAACTTCTTTAACTTGCTCGCCACGGTCGTTAATCAACGCTCGCACTTTGCCCCACGCCGCACCGGCAACTATCGGGTCGCCAACTTTAAGCGTGCCCTTGTCAACCAAAATTGTCGCCACTGGCCCACGACCAACATCGAGTTGCGCTTCAAGCACAACACCCTTGGCCCGACCCGTTGGGTTTGCTTTGAGTTCTTCAAGTTCGGCGACAACATTCAATTGGTCGAGCAAATCGTCGATGCCAAGGCCGCTTTGTGCCGACATCTCGACAACAATCGTGTCGCCGCCCCACGCTTCTGGTGTCAACTGCTGCTCGGCCAAACCAGCCAGCACGCGCTGCACATCGGCATTTTGTTTGTCGATCTTGTTCAACGCAACCACAATCGGCACGTCTGCAACACGTGCATGATTAATCGCTTCAATCGTTTGTGGCATCACGCCGTCATCGGCCGCAACAACCAGCACAACGATGTCGGTTACACCGGCACCACGTGCGCGCATCTTGGTGAATGCCGCGTGACCTGGTGTGTCAATGAAAGTGATTTTCTTTCCGTCTTTTTCGATTTGATACGCACCGATATGCTGCGTAATGCCACCAGCCTCGCCAGCAACAACATTTGCGTTACGAATTTTGTCGAGAAGCGTCGTCTTACCGTGGTCAACGTGACCCATGATTGTGATAATCGCTGGTCGTGTCTCTTGCAACTCTGGCGTGTCGTCATCAGAGTCATCGAACATCGCTTGCAACTCGAGCTCTTCTTGTTGACCTGGGTCAACAAGCAAAATCTCTGCGCCAATTTCGAGTGCGAATAATTCCATTTGTTCGTCGACAAGAGTCATCGTCGCCGTCACCATTTCGCCGTGTTCAAGCAAAAAGCGAACTACGTCAGCAGGTGTGCGATTTAACTTCGGTGCGAACTCTTGCGACGAGCAACCACGTTCGATTACAACAATGCCTTCTGGCGGCGGTGTCGCACTCGGTGTGTAACTTGTCGGCGCTTGTGGCAACTGCTCGTCAAATTCGCGACGACGCTCACCACGAGTTTTTTTGCGAGGGCCACGACGCTGACCGCCACCTGGTCCACGACCGCCACCCGGACGACCTCCCGGACCCGACGGACTGCTGCGACCAAGCGCTGTACCACGACCGCCTGTCGGCGCACCCGGACGCCCCGCACCTGGGCCACGACCCTGCGCAGCATGATCTGGAGAAGTGCGACCACCCGAACCAGCAGGACCGCGACCAAGTTTCGACGCCGGAATTCGTCCGGTGCGTGCATTCGTCGAAGTTGTGCCAGTGCGTTGTGGCCCGCGATTAAACGGCGGTCGCGTCACGCCACCTTCTGGTCGACGGGCAACTGGCGGCGGCGGAATTGGTCGTGACGAACCCGGCGGTGGCGGTATTGGTCGCGAACCAGGTGTGCCTGGTCGCGCACCCGGCGGACTGGCTGCTGGCGCTTGCGGTTGGGCCGCCGGTCGAACTGGTTGTGGTTGCAAAGGTTGAATCGGCCGAGCAGGTGCAGGTCGCACTGCTGGTGCAACGTTCGTAACAATGCCCGGTCTATTTGGCTGAGCGGATGAAACTACGCGGCCCGCACCACCATCACTCTCGCGCGGCGCCATGTCATCGCCTTGCAAACCCGAAGTCGCTGGTGTCGCTGATGTCGTCGAAGCTTCAACTGCATCAGTCGCAACGTCAACTGTTTGTGCGTCGTCATCTGCGCCAACTTTTTTCGCGGCGGCCTTCTTCGCGCCAGCAACTTTCTTGG
>JANRBC010000085.1 GCA_030727685.1 Ilumatobacteraceae bacterium | reverse complement strand
ATGCTGGCGATACTTGCTTCGTTTTTTGAATGGCTGAAAGAGTCATCGTCGTCGCCATGGTTTTACGTGGTGATTTTTGTGATCGCCACACTTGACTCGGTGCTGCCGATCGTGCCGAGCGAAACTTTGGTGATTATCGGTGGTGTCACTGCTGGCTCTGGTGATCTGTCAATATCGCTTGTACTTCTTTGTGGTGCGAGCGGTGCTTTCGTTGGCGACAACTTGAGTTATCTGCTTGGACGTGAAGCCAGCGACTGGGTCGTCAAGCGACGCACACGAACCGAAAAAGGTGCCAAACAACTCGCCAACATTGTCGAACAGATTCGTGAGCGCGGTGGTTTGTTGTTAATCACCGCGAGGTTTATTCCGGGTGGTCGAACGCTGCTCACATTATCGTGCGGTGTCACACGGCAACCTAGAAAATGGTTTGTCGGTTGGGCTGTTATTGCAGCAATCATTTGGTCAACATATGCATCTTTGCTTGGGTTCATCGGCGGAAAGTCTTTTGCTGACAATCACACCAAAGCATTTCTGATCGCCTTCGCTAGCGCGTTCTCAGTGACAATCGTGATTGAACTCGTGCGGGCAGGTCTGAAGAAGCAAAAGCGCAACAAGTAATTCGTTTAATTCACGGCTGTAAAGTTAGAGGTAGTGACTTTGCAACTCAATGTTGACTCGGCGGCTTGGCGTCGTCACGTTTCTGAAACTGCGAAAAGCCTCGGCGACTTAATACCAGTCGTTAAAGGCAATGGCTATGGTTTTGGTCGCGCGACACTAATTGAGCATGCCCAACAAATCTCACACGACATCGCCGTGGGCACAATTTTTGAGGCTCATGATGTGCCGAGCAACTGTCGTGCTTTCGTACTCACACCCGCTGGCAAGGCATTACCACCTCAAAAAAACCTCGCCAAAAATATCGTTTTAACAGTCGGCTCAGTTAGTCATGTGCAAAACCTGCGCGACGCCGGTTGGCATGGCGATGTCGTCATCAAATTGCGCTCAAGCATGAATCGCTACGGCGCCGACTCGAGCGAACTAAGTGCTCTCGTCACCGCAGTGCAAGCCGCAGGCCTCAATCAAATTGGTTGGTCGGTGCACCCGCCACTTGATGGCACACCGAAAAGTCATGCCGTTGAAATTGGCAACATTATTTCAGGTGTTGATTCAGACTTGCCATGGTTTGTCAGTCACGTTGATGCCGAAAATCTCACCGATCTGCGTAAAAAGTTTGCCAATAAAACAATCCGCGTTCGCAGTGGCACACAACTTTGGCTTGGCGACAAATCGATGTTCGAACTCAACGCAGATGTACTCGATGCGCGCCCAGTGAAAAGCGGCAACGTGGTCGGTTATCGCAACATCACGCTTCATCAAGATGGCACTCTCGTAATGATCGGCGCCGGCACAAGCCACGGCGTGCAACTCGTTGGCGCTGAGTTGAGTCCATTTCATTTCAACTCGACGCGTCTCAGCCTCGTCGAACCGTCACATATGCACACGTCGATGGTGTTTGTGCCTGCAAATCAAACCGCCCCAAAAACAGGCGACATGGTTGATGTGCAACAGCCGCTAACTCGCGTCTATCCCGACATTATTTCTTGGATCTAACAGTGCCCACTCACGCAAGTGATCGCCAACTTGAGCAACGCTTCGCCTCGCTTGATGTTGCGCGCACGATCGCCCTATTTGGCATCATCGTGCTCAACTATCACGGTTACCTAAATTTTCAGAGCACAAGTTCAACGACAGCGCCGTCGATATTCGAGAGATGGTGGCACCCGTTTGAGGGTGCGCTGGCGAATCCGTTTCCTGTCGGTTTCGTAATGGTTGCTGGCATGGGTGTTGCCTTGTTGTTGCAAGATGTCGCCCGCGCGAACGCGCACCATGCTGCAAACGAAATCGCACGCGCCCACACCGAGGCTCGATGGCGACTCGCCCGCCGCGGGCTCTTTCTATTCACACTTGGTTACGGCATCGAATGGATATGGGCTGGCACGATCTTGCCTTACTACGGCGCATATTTTGTCGTTGCCAGCATCATTGCGACTTGGTCGGCACGAAAACTTATTGCACTCGCCGTGATTTCGACTTTCGCCGCAGCGATTATTCAATGGTGGCGTCTCGAACAGTCATTCGACGGCAATCTCACAACTTGGCTTTCACCAAGCACGCCAAACACACCGCGCGATCTGATGATCCGTTTATTTGTTGACTACACACATCCGTTGTTTCCGTGGTTGGCGTTTTTTATCGCCGGCATCTTGCTCGGTCGCAATTATCACGACATCATCAAAATTCGCCGCAAACTTTTGATAGCCGCCGTTGCTACCGCAGCATTTGCCTACATTACAAATGCCATCGTCAACTCGCTCGTTCGCAACGATGCTGACAATGGCGTAAGCAGCGCGCTGGTCTGGCGTCACTTGGTGTCAACTCAACCCTTTGATCGCAGCGTGCTGTATGTTTTGGCATCGCTCGGTGTGGTTGTCGCCGTATTTTTAATAATCACAATCTTGTGCGAAAAGTTTCAAAACTCACTTGGCGTGCGCCTCGCGCAAACAACAGGTCAACTCACGCTGACAATTTATTTGGCACACATTTTCATTTATAACTTTGTCGTCACCCAAGGCGGACTAGTTCAGCCAACTGGCCTTGACACCGCGATGACGATGAGCATCATCGTCTTTGTTGCCGCAGTCATTTGGGCAAATTGGTGGAGCCCGCTTTTTGGTCGCGGCCCAGCCGAGCGTTTATATCGTCGCTTCGGCGGCTAGCAACTCGCGCGCGCGTTGCACGAACGCGTTATACAAATTTTGTTGCAACGAATCTGTCGCAGCCGTGTCTTCTGGGTGCCATTGCATGCCGAGTAACCACTTTGTACGATGCTCGACTGCTTCGAGAATGCCATCAGGTGCATAGCCAACGGCGACTAAATCGCTCGCCAACTCAGCGATGCCTTGGTGATGAAATGACGCGCCATTAATTTGCGTCGCGCCGAGCGCCTGTGCCATCTTCGACCCAGCCTCGATATTCACTTGGTGCAGCGCAAACTCTTCGCCAACCGGAAACTGCTTTGGCGCGTGCGCGAGAAGATCGCTCGCATTCGCAAGTTCTCCAAGATGCTGAACCAGCGAACCGCCGAGCACAACATTGGCAAGTTGCATGCCGCGACAAACTGCCAGCACTGGCAAGTCGAGTTTTAACGCCGCGTTGAGCAACGAAGTTTCAAAAGTGTCTTGCTCGGGCTGCACACCATATATATGTGGCCCGGCCGCTTGCCCGTAGAGCGCAGGGTTGACATCGGCACCACCCATCAACACGAGACCGTTGAACCGGCGCATCATCGCTTCGGCATCTTCGGTTGTCAGCGGTTGCGGAGCAATCACAACAGGTTCGCCTCTAGCCCGCAGAATCGCATCAAGATATCGACGCCCAGCAAACGCAACTGCATCGCGCGAAACCCGACTCGGCGCACCATATCGACCAGCGAGTGCGATCAACGGCGACATTTATAAAACTCTACCGACGCAAACCGAGCCAAGATGACATGTGTTGCAACTCGGTAGAGAGTGCGCGATTTATTGTTGCGCGCTTTACTCCACGCTCGGTGTGCACGCTCTGTACCAGCAGCTTTGAGTTGGCACGGTCGGCTTTTAAGTCAACACGGCCAACCATTTCGCCATTCATCATGAACGGCAACACGTAGTAGCCAAATTTTCTCTTTGCCTGTGGCGTGTAGATCTCGATGCGATAGTGAAAGTTGAACAACCGCTCATTGCGCGGGCGGCACCAAACAAGTGAGTCAAACGGCGATAACAATGCTGTGGCAAATAATCGTTTCGGCAACTGCGCATTTCGATGAACATACGCCTTGTCTTGCCAACCATCGACCGAGACTTCGCGCAATACACCCTGCTCGACCAATTCGCTAACCAAAGGTTTAACGACTGCCGGCTTTTGACGGTAATAATCAGCCAAATCACGCATTGTCGCTACTCCTTGAGCATGTATTGCACGCACCAGCAATTCTTTGCGTGCCTCGGTTTCACTGGGCGTTGGCATTTGCAAAATCTTTTTTGGCAACACTCGCTCTGGAATGTCGTAGACCCGCGCAAAGTCACTGCCGCGACCACACGACATCAACTCACCGGTCAAAAACAAATATTCGAGTGCAGTTTTCGCTTCGTCCCAGTCCCACCAGGACGATTTTTTGG
>JANRBC010000084.1 GCA_030727685.1 Ilumatobacteraceae bacterium | reverse complement strand
ATCTATGTCTCTACAGTAGGTGGATTTTGTGAGGCGTCTTGGGTTTGATTATTTGTGCCATTCGAGCACTTTGAAATTGCCAAGACCATTTGGGTCGCAAAGGGCATCAGATTCGCTGACTCGACTGCGCATCTTCATCGCTTTGACATCGGGCTTGGCTGCATTTGCCTGCCAATAATTGCGACCATCATCGACGAGTTGATTGATGCCATTGCGAATTAGCCAGTCGGCCTGAGTTTCAACACGATCGGCCTGGCGCACCAACTGCAACTGATCGACCATTACATGACTTGTAATGTCTTGTGACCCAGGGTGACGCAGATAATGCTCGCCTAGTTCATGTTGCCGATATGTGCGTAGCCAATCTCGCCACGGACTAGCGATCGCATTAGAACTCGTTGAACAATAATCAAAAACAGTTATCGACCCAGATTGCAATAGCCCGAGACAATCGGCAAGCCAATTTGCAGCAGCACTCTGCACGGGCACGCGCGCGCCATGAGGCGCAACTTGTGGCAACCACTCTGGTGTGTCATTGACCTTGCGCAACACCTCGACAAACGACTCGCCTTGTTCAGCGACAAATGCTTCTTGCCAAACACCGTCAAAAACGAACAAACGAAAAGGCAGATTATCTAGCAACTCATTGGCGATGATCATGCCAACCATTGGCTCGTTAGGCATTGTTGACTGTGAGTGCATCTCGGCGGTGTGCAACTGCCGCTGAAGATCAGAAACTTCGACTGCGATATACCTCAACGCATCTCGACACTCAAGTTCGGCACTTAAAATACTGCGAGCAAGAGTGCCTGGACCTGCGCCTACTTCGACGAGTTCAAACTTCTCGGGACGACCAAGTTTTCGCCATAGTGCATCGACAGCATTGGCGAAGACTGCACCAAACAATGGTCCGACCTCGGGCGAAGTGATGAAGTCGCCGCGTCTGCCCGCCCGAACTTCTGTCGAATAAAAGCCAGCAGGCGCATACAGAGCCAACTCCATGAATTTTTCAAACGAAATTGCCCCGCCAGCCGCAACAATGGCGGCAGAAATCTCGTTATCTAATGATTGCACCGGCGATTTCAGCCAGATCAGCAAAGTGCAAACCGACGCCAGGCAAAATGCCAAACACGAGTGTTGCGCCTGCAGTAATCACTAACGCCAACTTCAAACTTCCCGGCACTGAAATTAATGTCGTGTCATTATCGGGCACCGGTCGCATCCAAATTTCGCGCATCACATTGCCGTAGTAGCCAAACGCAACCACCGAGTTGACTGCACCAACAACTGCCAAGGCATAACCCCAAGTTGACTGCGATTGAATCAACGATTGAAAGGCAACAAACTTGGCAATCCATCCACCAAGTGGTGGGATGCCGGCCAAAGATGCCAAGAACAAAGTCATCAGCACGCCAAGTGTCGGAGCATAAGAAAACAAGCCGCCGTAACTAGAAATCTCTCCACTACGCGTCTTGTTTGACACAGCAAGAATTATTGCGAACACACCGAGATTGGTTGCCGCGTAGACAATCATGTACAAAACAACTGATCGAAGGGCTGTTGTGCCCGAGCCAGCCAAGCCCGCCACAGCGAGTGGCATCAACACAAAACCACCTTGGCTGATTGATGAATATGCAATCATTCGCACGATGTTGTTTTGCTTTAGTGCCAAAACATTGCCGATAGTCATTGTTAGTGCCGAGAGCACCCAGATAAACGGTTGCCAAATGTCTTGCGCCAACGGAAACGCGGTGTAAAGCAAAACTACCAGTGCCACAAAGCCGGCAGCCTTTGACGCCACAGATAAAAACGCCGTCACTGGTGTTGGGGCACCTTCGTAAGTGTCTGGCGCCCAAGTGTGAAACGGCACTGCCGAAACCTTGAATGCAAAACCAACAACCACGAACACAACTGCCAATGCGTGAACTGCTGAGAACTCGCCGGTCGCTGTGAACTTGGCACCGATTTCGGTCAACAAAGTCGAGTTCGCCACGCCGTACATCAACGACATGCCGTACAGCATTACCGCAGACGCAAACACGCCGAGCAAGAAATATTTGACGCCCGCCTCATTGCTCTTCGGGTCACGTTTGCGCCATGCGGCCAACATGTATGCAGGTATTGAAAGAAATTCGAGTGCGACAAAAATGCTGACCAAATCACGTGAAGACGCCATCATTAACATGCCAAGCAAACTGGTCAACAGCAAGAACCAGTACTCACCACGCCAATATTCACCCTGCTCGATGTGCGAACTCGAAAGCAAAACGACGACGTAGCCCGCAAGCAAGAACACTGCCTTCATCACGAGACTGAAGTTGTCGACGACATATCTGCCGTCAAACATTGTTCGAACTTCAGTTTCAGAAAGCGCCAACATCAAAACCGGAACCATCGCTGCCAACAAAGTGAATGATGAGATTGCCGTGAGCATCCATTTCTTTCGCTCGTCAATAAACAGATCGAGCATCAACACCAAGCAAAGACCGCCAGCCAGAACAAGTTCGGGCGCAAGACCGAAATAGTCGATCGTCGGCGCAACCCATTGCGCAGCGAAGATGTTCAGTGTCTGCAAGTTATCCCCCGAAGGCGCTCAAAGTGATTTTTACTGCAGGATCAAACACGCTGAACAACAAGTTTGGCAAGATACCAAGTACAAGAATGCCGAGAAGCATCGGGGTCCAGGCGATCCACTCAAATGTTGTTACGTCATGCAAATCGTCGCTGTGTGCATGGTCGTGACTTGAAGAATTTTTCGCTGTACCAAACGCAATGCGCTGAAACATCCACAACAGATACGCAGCCGCAAGAACCGTGCCGAGTGCGGCGATAACCATGAATACTCTGAACACGGTCTCGTTCAAGCCTTCGGCAGGATTGTAAGCCGAAAGAATTGCCGGGAACTCGCCCCAGAAACCTGCCAAGCCAGGCAAGCCAAGCGAGGCCATTGAGCAAAAACCGAAAATCCATCCGAGACGCGGCATCGAAGTGAGCATGCCGCCAAGTTTTGAAATTTCTAGCGTGTGGTACCGCTCTTTTACACTGCCGGCAATAAAGAACAACATGCCGGTGATTAAACCGTGAGCCACCATGCCAAACATTGCTGCGTTAACACCGAAACTGGTCAAAGTTGAAATGCCGAGCATTACAAAACCCATGTGTGCAACAGACGAAAACGCGATCAAGCGCTTCATGTCAGTTTGCGCGAGACATCCGAGTGCGCCGTAGATAATGCCGATCACCGCGAGACCACCAATGTAAGGCGCCCACTCGCGAGCCGCATCGGGCAAAATCGGCAAAGCGATTCGCACGAAACCATATGTGCCGAGTTTGAGCAAAATTGCTGCCAAGATTACCGAGCCCTGAGTCGGTGCTTGGGTGTGTGCATCTGGCAACCAAGTATGAAACGGAAACATCGGAACTTTCACTGCGAAGCCAACGAACATTCCCGCGAAAATCCAAATTTGGATGTTTTTCGCAATGCTTCCGCCGTTTTCAATCAAGTACGGAATGCTGAAACTCTCGGCGCCTGTCTTGAAGAACAATGCCAAGAAAGCAACCAGCATCAGCGCCGAACCGAACATTGTGTACAAGAAGAATTTGATCGAGGCGTACTGACGCTGCTCGCCACCCCACACGCCGATCAAGAAAAACATTGGTAGAAGAACAAGTTCAAAGAAGACGAAGAACAAAATCAGATCTTGAGCGATGAACGTTCCCGCCATTCCGGTTTGCAACACAAGCAAAAGTGAAAAGAAGGCTTTTGGTTTGCCTGGGCTCGGTACGTGGTCGAGCGAATAAATCACGACGAGCAGAGTGATGACCATGCTCAACAGATAAAGGGGCAAACTGATGCCGTCGACACCAATCAGATATGAACTCTTAATTACCGAAATCCAGTTTGCGTCGGCAACAAACTGCAATTTTTCAGCCTGGTCAAAATCAAATTTGAAAGCCGTGTAAACACCAACTGCAAGAGTTGCGATTGACGTCACTAACGCGACGAGTTTGACCATTTGGTCTGAAGCCTTTGGTGTGAGCAGCAACACCACTACTCCAAGCAATGGCAGGAATGTGCCGACACTCAGCAGCCAGTTGTTTTCCTGCAGCATGTTCATATTTATCTTCTCCCTTTTCCGACTTGTTAAGTATTAATAATTACGAGAACTAGTGCCGCTACTGCCGCTGCGCTGAACAGCAGTGCGCCATATTGACTGACTTTGCCTGATTGTGTGGGTTGCGCAGCCGTGCCGACAGACTTGGTGAAAGTCGCCGAGTTGTTCACTGTGCCATCTACGACTCGCTGATCTATGTTCTTGTAAACCCAACCAGAGAATTTTCGTGTCAGGTTTGAAATCGAATGCAAAATGCCATCTAAGACATTTTGGTTGAACCAATACGCGGCACTCGAAATTGGATAAGCAACGCTACGCACGATGACTTTCTCGTAGAGGTCGTCTAAATAATATTTGTTCACCAAAAATCTGTGGCCCACTCCAAGAATCTTGACTCTCTGAGTTAAGCCGACAAGCCGAGCGTCGCGTTTAGTAAATAGCAACATGCTCAAAATCCACGACACCACCATGCCGAGAAACACGATGGCCATTGAGAGCATTGCCTTTGACCATTTAAACTTTGCGTGTTCTAACTTCGGCGCGTAACACACGCCTATTTCTGGTGTAGAGGTGCCACAGACAGACTTAGAAGACCCTTCTCCGGCGCTTGGCACGTTGACAATTAAAGATTCGCCAGGACCTCCTGAATATGTTGAGTCAACAACTTCAACTGCGCGTGGCTCAACCCACAGTTTCATTCGCTCCCAACTTTCGCCGAACGGAGTTGCATTCAATAATCCAGATCCGAGTGCGAGCACCGACAAAATCATCAGGGGCGCTGTGATTAGTAGACCTGACTCGTGCGGGCCATGTGACGAGTGATCATCGTGGCTCGCATGATCATCATGCGACTCGTGACTTGAGTGACCAGCTGACGCTCCGCGCGGCTCACCAAAGAAAGTTAGATACGTTGCGCGAGTCATATAGGCAGCAGTCATAAATGCGCCAACTAGACCAACAATCATGAACGTGTTGTAACCGTTGTTGCCGACATTGTCGATGATCTCATCTTTAGAAAAGAAACCCGAGAATGGAAACACTCCGCAGAGAGCAAGTGTCGAGATGATCCAAGTCGTAAATGTGATCGGCATAACTTTGCGCAATCCGCCCATGTCGCGTTTCATGTCAAAAGAGTGGTGAGAGGCGCTGTGGCTGATTGACCCGGCACCCAAGAACAGACATGCTTTAAAAAATGCATGGGTGAAAATGTGGAAGACAGCAGGTAGCCATGCTCCGGCGCCAAGACCAAGCATCATGTAACCGAGTTGCGAAACTGTCGAATATGCGAGCACCCGCTTGATGTCGTTTTGCACAAATGCCAGCGCTGCCGAAATGACAATCGTGATCGCGCCGATGAACATGATCAAGTTGCCACCGCTACCGAGAATGTCTAGGCCAACGAAAAATACTGGATACAAACGTGCAACCAAAAACACACCCGCGACAACCATTGTTGACGAGTGCAACAGTGAACTAACTGGTGTCGGGCCAGCCATTGCATCGGGCAACCATGTGTGCAATGGAAACTGACCGCTCTTGCCAATGCTGGCGATGAAAAGTGCGATTGCAGCAACCATTATCACGGTGCTATTCGGTTCGCCAGAGAGCGCCCAGGCCGAAATACCTCGAATTGAGAAGCCAGAAAGACCCAAGTTTTCTTGTGTCCAATCGTTGGCCGCGAAATAGAGCATGCTGATGCCGACAAGCAAACCCACGTCACCAGTTCGCACTGTGAAGAATGCCTTCAGTGCCGCACGGCTATTGGCGTCTTCTTCCCACCAGTGGCCGATCAACATGAAACTGCACAATCCCATGACTTCCCAGCCGAGTAAAAACAGAATCATGTTGTCAGCGAGCACCATGGCCAACATGCCACCAGAGAACAAAGTCAACGCAGCGAAAAAGTGCGTATAGCGACGATCGCCACGCAGATATTCAAGCGAATAAATCTGCACCAGTGTCGAAATAAACGCCACGACAAAAAGCACCACAACCGAGAGTCCGTCAATGTGTTGTCCGATTCCGAAGTCAAAACCACCGCTGCGCCACCATGACCACGACCTGATGACGGGCTCAACAAACTGTTCTTCTGTTGCACTGTTAACTCGCTGTATCCATTGATACGCGGCACCAGCCGACAGCACCAACGACGCGAGCATTGAGGCAACGCCAAGTTCGCTGCCCTTCATCGGCAATCGTTTGCCAATCAAAATAATTAAAGCGAAAGCAATCGCCGGGATAACTGGGATTAGCCAAGCATTCTCAAGAAACCAGCCCGATGCAAGTGGTGCGAGAACTTCGGTTTCGGCGGCCAGTAAGTTCATCCGCGCATCTCCGACAACTCATCAACCGAAATGGTTTTCTTGTTGCGATACACCAGCAAAACCAGACCTAGTCCGACGCCAACTTCTGCAGCGGCGACAGCGATTATGTACAGCGCGAAAACATGACCGTCAGTCGAACCGTTACGCATGGCAAACGTCAACAAGTTGATGTTCACCGAATTCAAAATCAACTCAATTGACATCAACATCAACACCGCATTCTTGCGAGCGATTACTCCGTATACGCCGATGCAAAAAAGCACCGCGGCCAAGAATAAGAACTGATTTACAAACACTTCATCAGTCCTTTCTTGCCAGAACGATTGCGCCAACAACTGCTGCCAACAAGACAAATGAAAGTGCCCAGAACGGCAACAGATAAGGACCAAAGATCTGATCAGAGACTTCTTGGGTCGAAACTACCTTGGCGGACTCAGGCAGTTTTTCATCTCCGAATGATCGAGTCAGCGCGAGACCCATCGCCACCAACATCACTAATGCAACTGGGATGCCGAGCTTCTTATATGAATTGTTGAGATCTGACTCGGCACCAATGCGAGCCCGGGTCAGCATCGTGCCAAACAAGAACAACACCATCACCGCACCTATATATACGAGTACTTGAGTTATGGCGACAAACTCGGCGGCGAGCAAAATATATTGCCCGGCTGCGCCAGCCAACACAACTACCAACCACAGCGCAGCGTGCACGACGTTGTTTGTTGTGACGACTCGCAACGCAGACACGACCATCAAAACTGCGATTATCCAGAAGCCAATGTTTTGAGCGATCACAACTGATGGTCCTTCTTGCTATTTCTTCTTCTTGTCGGCGCCGGCTTCGAGCGCTGGGGCTTCAGGAACTGTTTCCATCCACTCACTCAGTTTTGTTTTGTCATGAAGTAGGTCGGCAATATTCGGTTCAGAATATTCGTATTCGGGGCTCCAGAACAAAGCATCAAACGGGCAAACTTCAACACAGATGCCGCAATACATGCACAATGCGTAATCAATATCAAATCGGTCGAGCAAGTTAACTTGACGTGGCTTGCCGCCCTCGCGACGAGGGGGCGCTAGTTCTTTGTGCGCCTCGATATAAATACACCAGTCAGGGCACGAACGCGAACACAACATGCATGAAGTGCAGTTGTCTTGGTGCAGAGCAATCACACCACGAGACCGAATCGGTGGCGTCTCTTTTTCATGCGGATATTGAACCGTGTTCGAACCCTTTGTCGCGGTGTTGAACAAAGTACCGAGCGTTACGCCGAGACCTTTTACTAGTCCAGGAACTTTTGGCATTAGAACACCACCTTCAAAATTGATGTAACTGCGATATTGAGCAACGCAACCGGAATCAAACCCTTCCAAGCAAAGCGCTGTAGTTGATCTTCACGCAGTCGAGGATAACTAAAACGGATCCACATGATGATGAACACCAACAACATCATCTTGGTGAACATAATCAAAGGCCCAACAACATTCATCCAGTTGTCGATCGAGTCAATTGAAGTCCAACCGAACCACGAAAACGGCACACCCCAGCCGCCGAGAAACAGCACAGACGCGATCATCGCAAAAACACCAGCGGTTGCGAATTCGCCGATAAAGAAAATCAAGAAACGAAAGCCCGAATATTCGGTCATGTAACCCGAGACAAGTTCGCTCTCGGCGATTGGCATGTCAAAGGGTGCTTGAGTGAGTTCAGCCTGAATCGCGATCATAAAGATAACGAATCCGATGAACTGGCTAATTACATATGGGTGTCCGAAGGTATCGATGCCAAACATTGAGCCAGAGTTTTGTGCAACAACTATTTTTTGCAAGTTCATTGTCTCTGCTTGAATAACAACACCAACCACGGCCAAAACCATCGGCAGTTCATAAGCAATCAATTGACCTGCCGCACGCAGACCACCGAGTAACGAGTATTTGTTGGCACTCGACCAACCAGCAATCAAAATACCGAGAACCGAAATTGATGAAACTGCCAGCGCATAGAAGATTCCTGTTTCGAAATCTGTGAACCAAGCGTCGGGGCCAAAAGGTACAACGGCAACCAGCAAGAAAGTGCTCAGCAAGACAATCACTGGTGCCATTTTGAAAATTCGAGCATCGGCACGCTCGGGCACGATGTCTTCTTTCTGCAACCACTTGCCTACTTCGGCGAACAATTGCATTGAGCCGTACGGGCCTGCTTCCATCGGGCCGAGACGACTCTGCATAAATGACATCATCTTGAACAAGAAGATATAAACGATTGTGCCGGCAGGCAGAAGCACAGCGACAATTCCGCCGAGTACGCGCAACAATGACTGTCCCCAATAGGGGACTTCAGCTAGCAACGCGCTCATCGGTCGATGTCACCAAGGATGAAATAGAGAGAAGCCAAAATCGTCACAATGTCTGGCACATACACGCCGCGCAACAACCAAGGAGTAATCGAAATATTGTTGAAACTTGCAGAGCGGATTTTTACTCTGAACGGACCAAGGTCGCCGCGAGAAACGATGTAGTAGCCCATCTCGCCGAGTGGGTTCTCAGTTGAAACCCAAGCTTCACCCTCTGGCACTTTGATAATTTTTGGCACCTTGGCCATAACTGGCCCTGCTGGTATCGAACCCAATAATTGGTCAACAATTTTTGTTGATTCGCGAGTTTCTTGCAAACGGATCCAACAACGGGCGAAGCTGTCGCCATCGGGATGCGTCCACACCTTCCAGTCGGCTTGGTTCCACGCCATTGGTAACTGGTGATCGCGACGCAAATCCCAGTCGACCCCGCTGGCGCGAAGATTTGCACCGGACAGACCGTATTGCAGTGCAACTTCACGCGGAATTACACCGATGCCTCGAGTTCGCGATTGGAAAATTTCATTGCCGAACAACAAGTCTTCAATCTGATCGCAAAAACCGCGAAGCTTTTTCATAACTGCACGAGTCTCATCAATCCAGCCGGCTGGAAGATCGTCTTTCAATCCACCGATGCGGTCAAAGTTCGGATGAAAACGACCGCCGGTTGCTGACTCAATCAAATTCAATACATATTCACGATCACGAAACGCGAGAAACACCGGCGTAATCGCACCAAGTTGCACACCGAGATCACCCAAGAAGAGCGAAACATTGGCGATGCGCGAAAGTTCAAACAAAATCGTGCGGATGTGCTGGGCACGTGGTGGTGCTTCGACTTCCATCAACTTTTCGGCAGCCAAAATGAACGGCACTTCGTTGGCGAAACTTCCGAGCCAGTCAATGCGATTAACGAGCGTTGTGACCTGTGGATACGTGCGTACTTCTGTAAGTTTTTCGTAACCGCGATGCATGTAGCCGCATGCTGGTTCGGCCCATACAACTTGCTCGCCATCGAGTCGCGCAATGATTCGAAGTGTGCCGTGGGTTGCGGGATGTTGCGGACCAATGTTGAGCGTCATTCCTTCGGTCTCCAACTCAACGTTCAAACGAGCGTCGGCAGCTTGGCTGGCGATGTACGCAAGTTGTTGACGATCACCCAGCACTCGGTCAGTGAGACTCATTGATCGTCACCACCTTGGTTGTCATCGCCACCTGGTAGCGGCTCTACATCGACAATGCCGGGCCACGGCTTAACCATGCGAGCCAGAAGCGGGAAGTCTTTACGCAGCGGGAATCCTTCAAAGTCGATCGGCAGATACATGTTGCGCAAGTCAGGATGACCGTCAAATTTGATGCCGAACATTTCGTGAGTTTCTCGTTCGTGCCAGTTGGCGCCCGCATACACATCGTGAATCGACTCGATGGCCAGCGAGTCGTCTGGCACGTCAACTTTGACGATGACGCTCACGTGCGTGACCGGATTCGTGACTCGAACGAACACCTGCATGCGAGTTTCTCCACCCGCATAGCCCTGGCGAATAGTTGTGTCACGTTCGGGCGCAGGCTCAGTTGGGTCGTCTTCGCCGCGACCGTAGGGCGACGGCATCCAGTCGATCGCCGAAAGAAAACAGAAGTAATGAAACCCCAGTGTGTCGCGCAACGTTCGCATCGACGACTTCCATGCATCGGTGTGCACGCGTAGCCACAGATCTTCTTTATGAAAAGAATCGACGATTCGATCACCGAGTGCCGCTTTTACCTCGGCAACAGAAGTAATACGAGGCTGGGTGTCGGGCGTGGTGCTCATGAGCAATAATCAGCTGTTGACGACAACTGTTTTACCTTTGCGCTCAGCAAGTTCAGCGCCATCTGAAACTGCATCCATTGATTTTGTTCCTTCGCCGCGCCAACGCGCACCCATGTCTTCGTTCTTGATGCGTTGTTGCAAAAGCACGATTCCTTCGAGCAACGCCTCAGGTCGAGGCGGACAGCCCGGCACGTAGACATCGACAGGAATAATTTGATCAACGCCTTTTGTAACCGAATAACTATCCCAATATGGGCCGCCACAGTTGGCGCAACTGCCCATGCTGATTACATATTTTGGTTCAGGCATCTGTTCGTAGAGACGTCGAATAACCGGCGCCATTTTGTCGGTGACGGTACCTGAAATTACGACGAGGTCTGCCTGTCGCGGACTTGCCGGCAACGGAATAACTCCGAGACGCATCACGTCGTAGCGCGGCGAACCAAACGCTGCACCCATTTCAATTGCACAACACGCCAATCCCCATTGATAAACCCAGAGAGAATACGAGCGACCCAAATTAAAAAGTGAAGTCAGTGGCCTTGGCAAGCGTCCGCGATCAACTAAACCCATCGCAACACACCTTTGCGCCACGCATAAATCAGACCAAGCAGCAATATGAACACGAACACTCCCATTTCAACTAGGCCGAACATGCCGTAGCGCTCAAGCTGCGTTGCCCACGGAAAAATGAAAACCGCTTCGACGTCGAACACAACGAAGAGCAAGGCAAAAATGTAATAACGAACTTGGCTCTGCGACCACCCATGACCCACTGGATCGACACCGCTTTCGTATGTCAACATCTTTTCGCGATTCGGACGATTTGGTCGCACGATCGACGCGACCCATAACAACAAACCGGCAATCGCTACAGCCGCCAGGCCAAACCAGACGACAGTTAAATACGACCGAAGAAAGCTAGACATACCCCTGTAAAACTAGTCTGCGCGAGCGTTATCGGTTTAACTAAGAACCACTTTGGGCGATTGTGAAAGATCTCGTGGGGTACCTTTTTATTTGGCTGAAGTCTCCAAGAACCAATCCACAAGGCGTGCGGCGGCAGGGGCACTTTGCTTGACTTCTTCGCGAGTTTGGGCAATCAACTCACTGGCTTTCAAGCCAACTTTTGCGAGTTCTGCTTCACCCGACTCGCTCGCCCATCGCACAACTATCTGTTCGGTTACTTCAGGATGAAACTGCGTTGCAAACGAACGACCCGCGCGAATTGCTTGAGGTCCGGCTGGGCTGGTGGCGATCACCTCGAGTGAATTTGGCACCGTAAAAGTGTCATAGTGCCACTGCATCCAATTGCCGGCGATCACTTCGTACGGCGATTCGGCTGTGACTTTATTCCAACCCACTTCATGTTTTTGCGCGCGCTGAGCCGAACCGCCAAAAGCAGTCGCCATGATTTGCGCACCAAAACAAATACCGAATAGCGGAATGCCCCGGCGATGAGTTTCTAAAATCAGTTCGCACTCGGCGCGCACACTTTTGGCAATATCTGGCCAATACGCCGACCACCAACTGCCAAGCAACACAACCAAGTCGGCACCATCAAGCGAAGGCCACGAATCTGGGTTCTCACGTTCGCAGTGTTCGAATTTGCCGCCATGTTCTTTGAATCTCTCGCCCACAAAACCGTGTTCGGTAAATCGCTGGCCGATATATCCCGGATCGGCGTCGTCATAATTGGCAACAAGCAGAGCACGCATTGTTCAGAGTCTCAATTTGATCTTTGCCAACCACTGGCCAAAAACGACGCCTGTAAATCAGTCATTACTTTTTTCATTCCGACACTGAAGCCTGTTGTCGACTTGTTGTCAAGCTCAGTGTCGACAACTGATTTGAAAATAAGACTCTGTGGCTGACTCGAGCCATGCTTGTTGGTCGAAACTGTAACCAGCGGTCGCGTGCGTAAAACTGACTTTGCAATATTCAATATGCTGCCAATCGTCAAATTTTCTTGCGCCACGACCAACTTGACCGCGAAACTTGAATTCTTGGCAGTCATCGCAATTTTTTGCGCGTGTGCGACGATGCACTTGGCTGCATCTTCGACATAAATATAATTGCGCGAGGTCTCAAGCGGTACGAATAAATTCAACGGTTGACGACGCAAAACCGAAAAACAAATCGTCGAAATCAGGCCTTGATTCTTCGCTAAATCTTGACGTGCACCATAGACATTTGAGATGCGACCAACTAGAACTCGAATACCGTGCTTTGTCGCGAAATCTCTCAGCAATGCTTCTTGATGAATCTTTGCGTCACCATAACTAGTCATTGGGTTTGGTTGTGTCAATTCAGTGAACGGAGGATTCTTGCTACCCCCGTAAACAGCACCCGCCGACGACGCAAAAAATATCGTGCCTTTTTGTTTTGCCGAAACCGACAAATTTGATTCAAGTGCTTGCAAGAAACTTTCAAACACGACATTCTCTTCGTGCATCTGGTCTGGCGTGCTGTTCAGAGTTCCGCGACCCGCACACCAATAAATCGTCCAATTGTCATCGGCAACTGAAGAAATAAACGACTGACACTCTGTCGCAAGTTGTGACTTCGCACGCGAGCTATCGCTCCAATCAAATTTCTGATTAGGGACAAAAACCTGGGTAAGACTCGCGAGTCTTTGCTCAACACTTCGACCGAGAAGTCCGCCTCTACCGATTACCCAAGTTTTCATTAACGCGAATTTTTGCTGTTGCGTGCTCGAGTCAAAGCATCGTTATTTGGGTTTGACCGAATCAAATAGAGCGGGCGCCCAATTGCGTTTCTGACCACCACGCCGAGATATTCGGCCAAAATTCCGAGTGATAGCAAAATGACACCGCTCGTGGTCGAAACAATAATTACGACGGTCGTCCAACCTGCGACCAAGTCGCCATCGACAACTCGCCCATAAAGCACATAGGCCGCATACAACACACCAAATAGAAACGAAAGCGAGCCAATGATGCTGACCAGCCGCAACGGTCGAGTTCCTGAACTCAGGACCAAACGTAAAAAGTGGCTCAGCAACCGCTTGAAAGTAAAACCTGTTTGTCGCGGATATTCAGCCCGTGGCGGAATTTCGCAAACTACCGACTTTTCGACCACCCATGTCAGCGCAACATCAAGATAGACACCCGAGCCTGCGTATGCGCCGACGCTTCGACCAATTTCGCCCGACATCAGACGGAAACTGCTGAAAAATTCTCCATCTTGGGGTGACAAGAACTTTGTATAAAACCATTTTGCTGTTGTTGAAAAGATGTTTCGCCATTTTGAGTGTGGTGCGCCACCCGCGAACTTTGCATACACAAGCGACGAATTCTCTTCAACTGCTTTGTCGAGTAGTAGCGCAATTTGACCCGGGTCATGTTGACCGTCTTCATCAATTGTCACAATCCAGTCTGATGTGCTCGAAGACATGCCAGCCAAAGTCGCTGCATGCTGACCGAAGTTTCGCGACAGCCAAACTGGGCGCACCCAATCGTGTTTGCCTGCAAGATCGTTGATGACAGTTGCTGAATTGTCAGGCCCAGAATCATTTACCAACAAGACTTCGCTGACAACATAGCCAACACCATTAATTGTCGTCGAGGGTTTGGTGAATCTTTCGAGTTCGCCGACCACTCGCGCGATCGTCGATTCGCCCCGATAAACAGGCACAACAACCGAAATCGTTGCCAAAAACGGGTTATCGCTCTGCGTTTCCACCACTCTTAACCTTACCTACAATCCACGAATACTAGAGTTTTCAGCAATGGCTGTACCTGCTACCGAAAAAGTACCGAAAGTCTTTTTCGGATTTTTCGCAGTTTTGCTCTTCGGTCTTGTTGTCGCCGACACCCCAATAAAAGTTGCCCTAGTCTCAACTGGTTTTATTGCAGTACAGATTTTGACAGGCGGTCTAATTTTTGTAGCGCTCAGCAATAAAACTGACTTATCATGGCAAGAGTTTTGCGGGCTTGGTCTCGTAATCGGCTCACTTCTTACCATCGCGTTAGATCAAATCTTCCGACAAACTTTTATCGCCGATTACGCATGGGTGCTTTCTTTGTTCACGATGTTGCTCATTCCAAAATCAAAGAAGTTTTTTCTAAGTGTTGCCACACAACAGACTCAGACTCGGACTCGTCTGACCGACTTGCTAATAATTCTTGCTGCCGGATTTCTATTCATATCAAGTGACTGGTTCTGGGCGTTGCCTCTGGTCGTCCTGATTATTGCAACTGTTGTTTGGTGCGAGTTCGCGAAATATCGTCGTCATGCAGCAGTTGCGGCGATTATCAGTGCGCCGATTTCGATTGTTTCAGTTTTTACGCGACCCAATGGTTGGTGGATCGAAGACTCTGATCTCGCGCTAAACGAAGCGATCTCTCAAACTCTCAAAGTATGGGGCACTCAAGAAAACATCAATGCGGTTGGTACGCCAACTAATTATCACTGGCTTGTTTACGCATGGTCAGGTCTGCTCGAGCGCGTATCTGGGGCGCCTAATTGGGTAATGAACTCACGTGTGATTCCCTTTGTTGTGAGCCTCGGCACGGCTCTTCTTATCTGGGCAATCATCTCTCGCTTGGGATACACGCGAAAAGTGATCTTCGCGTCTTTGCTGATAATCGGAACTTACGACACAGTTCCCACATGGGGCCGAGGTTTTGGTATCAGTTATACGCCAAGCCCAAGCCAGATGTACGGACTTTTACTTCTTCTGACATTCGTCTACCTGGTGATTATCTTCGAGCACTCTGCGCCCAAAAGAGCGCTGATTCTTTTTTTAATAGTTGGTATCGGCGCGATTGGGGCAAAAGTTCCACATGGCGCAATTGTTGCTGCATCTAGCGGACTTCTAACCGTTTACACAATTCTCAAGACAAGAAAATTATTTTCGACAAGCGTAATTCAATTGGTTGTCACAACTCTCGGAGTGTTCATCGGCTTCGTAGTAATTATCGGCGGACTCAGCGATAGCTCCCGCGGAATGATTATTGATCAAGTGGCATTCGTAAATGGAATTACTGGAGACTTCCGCCCATATTCACTTCAAGTCAGATGGTTTGCAGCAGTGATTTTTATTTTTGGATTCTTCTCCCTCCCGATTTTAGGAATTGCACTTATAAACAAACAAAAAATATTTAACAATCCAGGTCTTCGTATATTGCTTCTAGGTGTTGCAATTTCTGGCATCAGCGGAGCAATGTTTTTATCGGGAGAGTTCGCAGTTGAGCTGTTCTTCGCGCACGCTGCGTCTAGTTTGCTTTTGGTATTTATCGCCCCACTCTTGGCTTCAAACTTCAATCAAGCAATTAAATCCAAGAGACTTGTTGGCCTAATTATCGGCATAGGGCTAGTCAGCGCAATCGCCTCAGCATTTGTCCCAAATTTAAATAGTGGCTCTACGTTTGCAATTGGTTTGCGACTTATCCCCTCACTTGTCGGACTAGTGCCGATCGGCGCCGCCGTGATTGCTGCCATCTTGGTCAGTCAAAAAACTGAGAGAAGCACGACCGCTTCACGACTGGCACTTTTCGGCATTGCGGCAATGTCGGTTGGCTTTTTCGCAGTGAACTTCAGTCAAAACGCCGTAAATGAGTACCCAGAATTTAATCGAAATTATGAATCAAGAACTGGTCTAGATCGACCTGATCTGCTTGCGGCATCAGAATGGATCACCGACAACACGCCAGTGGCTGCAATTTTCGCCACGAACGACTTTTGTGCCGAGATATCAACCGACTGCGACGCTCAAACAGATTGGCTCAAACGCGTCGAGTACAGCATGAACTGCACACGAGATCAGGTGCTGCGGTGGGTAGGCACAGATGATTGCAACCCTGGCAGTTACAAATTGCTCACCGCGTTAGTCGATCGAAGATTTTTGGCAGGCAACTTCTGGGTTGGTGTCAGCGATGGTGATGCGTTACAACCGTGGCTTGCCGAACGCGTGATGAATTCAGTTAATTTTGCCAAGTCTGCATCTGTTGAAGTTAGCGAGTCACTTAAGCAATCGAATGTTGAGTGGTTTTTATTGCGCAAAGAACTAACTGTTTCGCAAGATTGGCAAAAATACGGCACGATTGAATACTCGAACGATTCATACGCAATCATCAAGCTCAACTAACCGATAGTTTTAAACCGCAGCAAATATGAGCAAAAACCTGGGGATTGACTTAGACGCAATTCGTGCGGCGCGCGAAGTGGGGCGTGTGGTGGTTGAGCACACACCAGTAACACCGTCGGCTTATCTGTCTCAGCAATTTGGCGGACAAGTAATACTGAAGGCCGAAAACTTGCAGAGAACTGGTGCATTTAAAATTCGTGGCGCAATCAACAAGTTGCATCGCCTTGGCGATCTGAAGAAACATGGCGTCGTCGCCGGAAGCGCAGGCAACCACGCTGCCGGTTTAGCGTTTGCCGCACAGCACTTTGGCGTTAAGTGTGAAATATTTATTCCGCGTGGCGCTTCTCTGGCGAAAATTGCTGCATGCAAAAGTTACGGCGGCATCGTCATCGACGGCGGCGAAAGTATCGAAACAGCCGTAGCCATGGCGAAATCACGAGCACTTGAAACTGGTATGGCGTTTTGTCATCCTTATGACGATGTCGATGTAGTCGCGGGACAAGGCACGCTCGGCCTCGAACTTCTCGAAGACATTTCAGATCTTTCACTCGTCGTGATTCCGCTTGGTGGTGGCGGTTTGCTCTCGGGTACTGCATTAGCGATTAAGCAACAGCGACCAGAAGTAAAAATGATTGGGGTACAAATTTCTTCGTGCGCACCATATATATACGGCAGCGCTCCTGCTGGTGCGGTGCCGACTTTGGCTGACGGCATTGCGGTCAAACAACCCGGCGATGTCACTCGCCCACTGATAACAGATTGGGTTGACGAGCTTGTAGATGTCGACGAAGACGACGTCGCTGACGCGATGATGATTCTCTTAGAGCGATCGAAAATGTATGTCGAAGGCGGAGGCGCGGTCGGCGTCTCGGCTTTGCTGAATTCTCGGGTCAAGCCTGCAAAGAAAGGCAAGACATGCATCGTCCTTTCGGGCGGCAACGTTGATATTGGACTAATCCCAAATCTGATTCGGCGCTACGAAACCAAAGCTGGTCGTCGCGCGCTGCTTTTCGCGCGAGTCTCAGATCGGCCTGGTGCTCTTGCCGAATTTCTGACAGTTTTAGCAAAATCTGGCGCAAACATAATTGAAGTTAGCCATGTTCGTGAAGGCTTAAATCTTCATGTGCGTGAAACCGGCGTTCAAGTCGTTCTTGAAGTGCGTGGTCGCGACCACACTGCTGAGATTATTACCATCGTCAAATCCGAGGGATTTGAAATCTCAGAAATGACTAGTTAAAAAATGACACCAATTATTTTGTTGCCAGGAAAACTCACTACAAACTCACAAGGCGTGCGTGGCGACTCTTTTTCGACTGGCCGTCGCTATAGCGAGGCTGTTGCTCGAGCTGGCGGTGTCGTTGTTCAGGCACAACCAATCGAGCAAACAATTTCCGCTGCTCATGAACTCGTCGCACGCTTTGACGGCGTCATTATTCAAGGTGGCGGAGACATTGACCCGAATCGCTACGGACAAGAACCTCGAAGCACTTCGATCTACGGCATCTCTACCGAGCACGACGACCTTGAAATCGCTGTCATTCGCGCAGCCATCGAACAAGACAAACCAGTTTTAGCAATCTGTCGCGGACTCCAAATTTTGAACGTCGCACTCGGCGGCACACTTCACCAACACCTGGCCGATGTGCTTACCGATGGTGAGAGCCACTGGGACAAATACCACGAGATAAACCTCGAATCAAAAAGCAGAGTTGCCAAGGCGATGAAAACTACTTCTCCGAAACGATCGCACTCTTTTCACCATCAAGCAATCGACAAACTTGCTTCTAATCTCGTTATCGTTGGTCGAGCACCAGACCAGACAATTGAAGCAGTCGAACACAATGCAAAAAAATGGATTGTTGGTGTTCAATGGCATCCCGAAGACGACGCCGACACTGAACCCGACCAACAAAACCTATTTAACGGATTCGTAGACGCCATCGCGCGCTGAGCGCCGAAAACTATTTGGTGGCGAGTTCGGCGAGATTAGAAGTCAGATCAAGAATCAAACTCGGCAAGAAGCCAATCAAAAGAGTGAACGCAACCGCGAGACCAATTGCAATTCGCGAGAGCATCGGCACCGAGACTTTTTCGGTTGTCGCGCCATCGCTGAGCCACATGCTGACCATGATGCGCAAGTAAACAAAAGCAGCAATAACTGCACAGACCATGGCGATTACCGCAAGTTGATAACTGCCGACTGCAACGGCCGACTGAATAACGCCGAACTTGGCAACAAAACCACTCGTCAAGGGCATGCCGGCTTGTGCCAACAAAAACACCGTCATGACAAGGCCAAGTATCGGTTGATTTTTTGCCAAGCCCTTGAAAGCGTCAAGCGAGTTTGCTTCACTGCTTGAATTTCGGGCAACAACTGTGACGACACCAAATGTGCCAACAACAAGCGCTGCATACAAAGCAACATAAACGCCGACGGCAACAAGACCGTCGCCTGCATTAGCTGAGTCGCGATGCGACGCAGCTTCAAGACCAACCAAAATAAAGCCAGCGTGACTGATCGAAGAATAAGCAAGCATCCGCTTGATGTTCGTCTGCACGATCGCGACAACCGAACCAACTACGAGCGTCGCCGCAGAGAGAACCAACACAACGACACCCCAATCGTCACTGCGCGACGGAAACGCGACTACGAAGACTCGCATTAAGGCAACAAGCGCAGCCACTTTGCCAACGGATGCCATAAACGCAGTCACCGGAGTTGGAGCCCCCTGATAAACATCTGGCGTCCACATTTGAAACGGAGCCAGCGAAACTTTGAATGCAAACCCGACCAGAATCATTCCGATACCGATCAACAAAATCACATCATTGCGCGGCACCGAAATATACGACGTCAGCGCAGTGTTCAGATCAACCAAGCGGGTGGTGCCGGTGACGCCGTAGGTCAACGCAACGCCGTACAAGAAAAAAGCCGAAGCGAAGCCGCCCAAGATGAAATACTTCAATCCTGCTTCTTGGCTTGCTGACTCTTGACGGTTGCTGGCTGCCAGCAGATAGAGCGAAAGACTGAGTGTCTCGAGGCCCAAAAACAAAACCACCAAGTCATTGGACGAAATCATCACCACTGCGCCAATCGCCGCGGTCAAATAAAGTGCGTAGATTTCTGGTGAGTTAGAACCGTCACGCGAGAGATAATCGCTCGTGATCAAACTCACCAATAGCACTGCAACACAAACTGCAATCGAACCGAGCAGCGCAAAGTGATCTAATGTCAGCGATCCACCAATCAACAATCTTGCGCCGTCATTGCTGACGTCACGCCACAAAACAACCGACAAAGTAATCGCCACAATCGATGTAGCAGCCGCAGTTAGCGAATACCAATGCTTGGGCCACTCATTTGTCAGCGAGCCAACCAAAAGCAACAAAAGCGCGCCAGCCAACAACGTCAACACTGGCGATATCGAAAACCAATCAATACTTGGGCCAGCAAACGCTGATAGATCGTTCACTTTGTTCGCCCTTCAACATGTTCAATAAATGAGTTGACACTTGGCTCAATGCGCTCGAGCATCGGCTTTGGATAAATGCCGGTGAACAAAATGATCGCCACGAAAACAGCCATCAACAATCCCTCTTTCGCGTTGAGCTCTTTGAAAGATGAATTGGCTTCATCTGGCTCACCGTGAAACACTCGCTGATAGGCCCATAACAAATAAAGAGACGACAACACCACGCCGACAGTAGCCACGATTGTCCACCACCGCGCTGATTCGAATGAACCGATCAAAATCAAAAACTCACCAACGAATCCGTTCAAGCCCGGCAAACCAATTGACGAAAGCATCACAACGGTAAACACACCCGCAAAAATAGGGGCGACATGTTGAATGCCACGAAGCTCGGCAATCTCTCTCGTGTGTCGTCGTTCGTAAATCATGCCCACCAATAAAAACAGGGCACCAGTCGAAACACCATGATTGACCATCTGAATCACAGCACCGGTTACTGCTTGTGAACTAAGAGCAAAGGTGCCCAAAACGATGAAGCCAAGGTGAGCAACCGAAGAGTAAGCAACTAGTCGCTTTAGATCGCTCTGCATCGTTGCGGCGATTGCACCGTAGATAACGCCAATGACTGCCAGAGTTAACAAAACCGGTCGCGCCCACATCGCCGCCTGTGGAAACAAATAAACGCCAAACCGCAAGAAACCATAGGTGCCCATCTTCAGCAACACGCCGGCCAAAATCACCGAGCCACCGGTTGGAGCCTGAGTGTGTGCATCAGGCAACCAAGTATGAAATGGAAACAGTGGCACTTTGACGGCAAAAGCGATCGCAAAAGAAACAAACAGCCATCGAGCTGCGTTGGTTGAAAAACTCGCGCCCTCAGCGATCTTGACGACGTCGAAAGTTATGACACCGAGGTCGCGCTGCGCGAGCGCAACTGTTGCGATGATGCCAACGAGCATGAATGCTGAGCCCGCCATCGTGTACAAGAAGAACTTTGTGGCTGCATATACACGTTGGTCATAACCCCAACCGCCGATCAAGAAATACATAGGTACCAAAACAATTTCGAACATCACAAAAAATAAGAACAAGTCAAGTGCGAGGAACGAGCCCATTACTCCGGCCTGCAACAAAAGCATCCATGCAAAATAAGAAGTTTCGTTGTGATGCGGATCAATACCGACGATTACTAACGGAAACAAAATGCCGGTGAGCACAACCAAAAACAGCGAGATGCCATCAACTCCGAGGTGCCATGAAATGCCCCACTGCGAGATCCAAAGATGTTGTGATACAAACTGAAAACCCGCCTCGCCAGACTTGAACGCAGCCAATAGCCAAAGTGAAAGAGCACCTGTTGTAACGCTTGAAACGAGTGCGCCAAGTTTGACCCACTCAGGTCGAGACTTGCCCAACATTGCAACAATGATCGAACCCAAAAGAGGTAAAACGACAAGCGCCGAGAGAATCGGAAAACTCAACACCTCGCTTGATGCCGCAATCACAGCAATACTCCACGCAACAAGAACCAAGCCAATATCAACAACGTGCCGAGACTGATGAGCAGCGCATAAGTACGAACAAATCCGCTTTGAATGCGACGCGTCGATCCAGCCACGCCACGAATAGATTCGCCGACTCCGTTGACGATGCCATCAACAATGTTTGCATCAATCCACGCGATCAAGTTAAACGCCGAGGCGCCAGGACCACCGACAACTCGACTAACTGTCGCGTCGTACTTCCATGCTTGTTCGAGAATTTTTGGCTCGACAACCTTGAACTTTTCTTTCGCGTAAACGGCAATTGAAATCAAGATGCCTGTCAACGCGACAACTATCGCCACAACTAAAAGCAGATATTTGTTTTGGTACGCCCAAGTTTTGCCGATATAGGCTTCTGACTCTTCTACTACCGGTGCTAGCCAGTTTTCTAGAAAGTGAAGTTTTTTGCTGAACGGCAACTGCATCGCTCCACCAAAAATCGAAAGCACCGCCAACACGACAAGGGGAATCAACATCACTTTCGGGCTTTCGTGTGGAGAAATTTCACCGTGTGCGCCGTGGTCTTCGCTGTGGTCGTTCCAGCGTGCCTTGCCGTAAAACACCATGATCACTTGACGAGTCATGTAATAAGCCGTGAGCAACGCAGTAACTAAACCAACGACATACAACGCCGGGTTATTCGCATAAACGTAAAGCAAAATTTCGTCTTTGGACCAAAACCCCGCGAATGGTGGCACGCCCGCAATTGCCAGCCAACCAATAATGAAAGTAAAGCCAGTGATTGGCATCGCCTTGCGCAAGGCGCCCATTTTTCGCATGTCTTGCTCGTGATGCATGCCGTGAAT
>JANRBC010000083.1:1512-4444 GCA_030727685.1 Ilumatobacteraceae bacterium | reverse complement strand
GTCGCTACTTTAATTTTTTTGCAGCACGTTTAGCCGCACGCTCTTTGGCTTGAGCGGCGGTGACTTCGGCGTGATGTGCATGACATAAAACCTCAAGACCACCAATGCCATGACGATCGGGGTTTAGGTGATGATGACAACCTGGGCCGTATCCTGCGCCGTTGCGTGGGTTGATGTGGTTAACCTCGCAGTCGCGACGCTCGGCAGTGCAACCAAGTCTCTGGCATCTATATTTTGCTCGCCGTTTGGCGGCTGATCTAGCAAAACGCCAGATGTGATTGCGTTGCCATTCACGTGCGCACTTGTTCGAACACCATGTTCGCCGACGAGTTGACTCGATGACTGTGTTGCAGAGTTGACACCGACCCGGTTTGCCCTTCCATTGCCCGAGCGGGCAAGAGATTCTCTCTTCGACCAGCGACACTATTTGCGAATTTGAACTGGTGTGCCGAGTGCTGTCGCGTTGACGATTTCGAAGAAGTCGTTGCCTTTGTCGTCGACGACGATGAATGCTGGAAAGTTTTTAACTTCGATTTTCCAGACGGCTTCCATGCCGAGTTCTTCGTATTCGAGCACTTCAACTTTGGTGATGCAGTCTTGCGCGAGGCGCGCTGCGGGGCCGCCGATTGATCCCAAATAAAAGCCGCCGTGTGTTTTGCAGGCCTGAGTTACTTGAGTAGAGCGATTGCCCTTGGCCAACATCACCAAACTGCCGCCGACACGTTGAAACTCTTCGACGTAACTATCCATTCGGCCTGCAGTCGTCGGACCGAATGAACCCGACGCGAAACCAGTCGGTGTCTTTGCGGGGCCGGCGTAATAGACGCAGTATTGCTTGAAGTAATCGGGCAGACCCTTGCCCGAGTCGAGACGCTCTTTGAGTTTGGCGTGGGCGAGATCGCGAGCAACGATCATCGGACCGTTGAGCATGACGCGAGTTTTCACTGGGTATTTCGAAAGTGTGGCGCGCACTTCGCTCATCGGACGATTGAGATCGATGTTGACGACTTCGGTTGAAAGATCTTCTTCAGTTATTTCGGGCAAGAATCTCGCTGGGTCTTGTTCGAGTTGTTCGAGAAAGACACCATCTTTTGTGATTTTGCCGAGTGCTTGGCGATCAGCGCTGCACGAAACAGCCATTGCAACCGGGCAACTCGCGCCGTGGCGCGGAAGGCGAATGACGCGTACATCATGGCAGAAATATTTGCCGCCGAATTGGGCACCGATGCCAGTTTGTTGGGCGAGTTTGAGAACTTTGGCTTCAAGATCAACGTCGCGAAAGGCATGACCGGTTCGAGAGCCCTTTGTTGGCAGTGAATCTAAATATTTTGTGCTGGCAAGTTTTGCGGTCTCAACTGCATATTCAGCAGAAGTGCCACCGATTACAACTGCAAGGTGATACGGCGGGCAGGCAGAAGTGCCAAGAGTTTGCATTTTGTCAAAGAGCCAAGGCAGCAAGACTTTTTCGTTGAGTAAGGCCTTTGTTTCTTGAAACAAATAACTTTTGTTGGCCGAACCGCCACCTTTGGCGATGAACAAAAATTTGAATTCGTCGCCGTCGGTTGCTGAAATTTTTATCTCGGCGGGCAAGTTCGTGTTTGTGTTGACTTCTTCGAACATTGTGATTGGCGCAAGTTGGCTATAGCGCAAGTTCGAAGTTTGATAAGTGTTGTAGATGCCTTTAGCGATCGCTTCTTCGTCGCCACCACCAGTGAAGACGAGTTGACCTTTTGAGGCCTTGACTATCGCCGTGCCTGTGTCTTGGCACATCGGCAGCACACCGCCAGCACTAATGCCAGCATTTTTTAACAAGTCGAGTGCGACGAAACGATCGTTGGGGCTTGCTTGCGGATCTTTGAGAATGTCGGCAAGTTGTTGAAGGTGCTCGGTGCGCAATAAGTGTGCGATGTCGCGCATCGCATGCTCGGTCAGAGTTGTAATTGCACTTGCATCAACGCGAAGAAAAGTGCCGAGACTTGTTTGTTCGGTGGTTACACCTTCGCTAGTGATTTTTCGATAAACAGTTTTGTCTGGACCGAGTGGCAATAACGGCGAGTTGACGAATGGCTCTGGTTGTTTTTTTGCCACGACTACAGGCTATTAGCAAACCCGAATTAGACGAGTGCGGGCGTGCCTTTGAAAGAACCTGGGTCGCCAGCAGATGGGATGCTGGGCTTGCGCCATGAGACGACGTTGGCGATGTGTTGAGCGACACTGCTCCAGGCTTTGGCATTCCATCCTTGTGCATTAACTGGGACGGTGCCATCGATTTGGATGTAAACGAACGCCGGCAGTTCAGTTAGCGCAAGTTGTTTAACAAATGTTCGCGATGGATCACTAAAAACTAGAAATTCGTCAGCGTGCGGTCCGAGAAATTCGCGAGTCTCTTGTGCGGTTGCTGTGACGACAAAATTTGTGCGAACCGAAGCGCCAGCAAATTGTCGCAAGATGCGAACCGCGGTTGGAAGAATCCAGGCACTTTCATTGGTGAACGGATCGAGCACGATTGAAACCAAATGAAATGTCGTCAGCCATTCTTCGAGTGGGCGGGCATTGCCGTTTAGCGGCTGAAGCTGAGTGTCGAGATTTGGTGAAATAATCATCAGCCAAGACCGTAGCAAGTCGGGGGTAGCGTTTTGGAAATGCACCCAATTGAGCATTTGCGATATGTTGCGCGGGCGCGCGGTGCTGACCCAGTTTCGTTGGTGCGCGAGACCGCGGCGGCGCTGAGTGGCCTAGGTCACGAACCTGCGGGCATTGTGCTGGCAGCGCGACGAATTGTGCAACGACATCCGACGTGTGGTCCGCTGTGGTGGTTGTGCAGTCATGTGCTTGGTGCACTTGATCCGTTTGTGGCGATGCGTGACTGCGAAGAAGAAATTAAAAACGATTCGACGATAAAAAGTTTGCGCGATGCTGTGCCGCAAGATGC
>JANRBC010000083.1:0-1412 GCA_030727685.1 Ilumatobacteraceae bacterium | reverse complement strand
GCGATGTAGGATTTTAAGCATGTCAGCACGCTCACGAGACTTGCCCCGCCGCTCTTGTTTATCAATCCCAGGATCTTCAGAAAAAATGATGGGCAAAGGCCCAGGGATCCCCGCCGACATGGTCTTTTTAGATCTTGAAGATGCCGTTGCGCCAAAAGAAAAAGAATCGTCTCGCGCAAAAATTGCGACAGCAATTCGCACGCAAGATTGGGGCGACAAAGTTATGTGCGTGCGTGTCAACGACTGGAGCACGAAGTGGACAGCATTTGACATCATTGAAGTTGTTGCCGGAGCAGGCGAGCGACTCGATGAGATCATGTTGCCAAAAGTTGAAACTGCTGCGCAGATCGTGGCGACAGATTTATTGTTGCGCCAAGTTGAAATTGCTAATGGCTTGCCGATCGGCCACATCGGCATTGAGGCACAAATCGAAACTGCACGCGGGTTGATCAATGTCGAAGAAATTTGTGCGGCAAGTTCGCGACTTGAGACGATAATTTTTGGGCCAGCCGACTTCGCGGCGAGCATGGAGATGCCGGTACTCACGGGTGGGGTGCAGATCGCCGAATATCCTGGCGATCACTTTCATTATGTGTTTTCAAAAATCTTGATGGCGGGCCGCGCCAATGGTCTGCAGGTAATCGACGGACCGTACCTATATATAAGAGACTCTGAAGGTTTCAAGAATTATTGCCAGCGCACCAGAACGCTTGGCTACGACGGCAAATGGGCGTTGCATCCAGATCAAGTTGCAATTTTGAACGAAGTTTTCTCGCCGACCCAAGAGCAGTTTGATCGTGCTTGGGCAATTTTGGATGCTTACTCATCGGCAACCGAAGGTGAAGGCAAAGGCGCTGTGATGTTTGGCGACGAAATGATTGACGAAGCGAGTCGCAAAATGGCGTTGAAGTTTATTTCGCGCGGTAGCCGCGCGGGCTTGACACGTAGCAAATAGTTTTGCAGTTGCAGAAGTTTTTGTAGACGGCGGTTCAAATCTTTATGCCTAAACGATTTGATGCGCTGCTGTTTGATGCAGGTGGGGTGTTTGTAGTGCCCGACCCTCTGACAACTGGCATGGTGCTTGAGCCATTTGGCGGCACGACAAAACTCGGTGCGCTGGTGCGCTGTCACTATGCGGGTATGGCAGCGATTGATGAAGCCACCGCATCACAGGCGGCAGGTTCGATCGACCAGATCTCATGGGTCTCATATCGTCAGGCATATGCGCGTGAAGCGGGCGTGCCGGCAAACAAAATTAACAAGGCTGCTGAGGCTTTGCTCAAGGTTTTCTCGGCGTTTTTGTGGCGGTTTCCGCTGCACGAGTCGGTCGCGGGCTTGTGGCGGCTTCACTTGTTGGGCGTGCGAATCGGCATTGTGTCAAATGCGAGCGGGCAGATTGTACGCACCTTGGC
>JANRBC010000082.1 GCA_030727685.1 Ilumatobacteraceae bacterium | reverse complement strand
CAGGCAACTCGCTCTTGCGCTTGGCGACAAAATCTTTGAGTTCTTCGTCAATCGCTTCGTCAAGAGGCGGTGCGACATATGACGCAAGTCGCTCTTTCCAGATCTTGTTGGCACGCTTGGCGGCGTCATCACCACCGTCTTCGAGCCATTGCTCGTAACTTGAGTTGTCAGAAGTCGTCGAGCGATAAAACGCCGACTCAAAATTCGCAAGAGTATGCGCCGTGCCCAAGAAATGATTGCCAGGCGGGTTTTCGCGAATTGCGTCAAGCGCTTGTCCATTCGGCGAGACATCTAAGCCTTTGGCGAAAGTTGCCATCATACCGAGTTGGTCGTCGTCCAATATGAATTTCTCGTAGCCAATCGCCAGCCCACCTTCAAGCCAACCCGCGGCATGAAGAACGAAATTGGTGCCCGCCATCAAAGTCGGCAAAAGAGTTGCTGAGCTTTCATAAGCCGCCTGTGCGTCGGGCAACTTCGATGCAGTCAATGAACCGCCGGATCTAAACGGCACACCCAAACGTCGCGCCAAGGCAGCCATCGTGTACAAAACAATTGCCGGCTCTGGTGTGCCGAACGTTGGCGCACCTGTCTGCATCGACATCGACGACGCAAACGAACCGAGAATGACTGGCGCGCCAGGTCGAACTAGTTGCGTAAACATCATCCCGGCCAAAGCCTCGGCAAGAGTTTGTGTCGCAACGCCTGCCGAAGTTGACGGCGCCATCGCGCCAGCCAAAATAAACGGCGTGATGATTGTGGCTTGGTTGTTCAGCGCATAAATCTCAGCTGACGCAAGCATTGAAGCGTCCCAAACGAGCGGCGACGAAGCATTAATCAAACTTGTCATGACAGTGCGATCTTGCAAATCGCCACCAAAACCAATTCGAGCCATGTCGACGCTGTCTTGTGCGCGTTCACCGGCAGTGACCGAACCCATAAATCCTTTGTCACTGTATTTAAGGTGTGCGTAAACCATGTCGAGGTGGCGCTTGCTCACAGGTATATCAACCGGCTCACAAACCGTGCCGCCAGAGTGATGCATGCGTGGCGACATGTACGCAAGTTTCACGAAATTTTGAAAGTCGACGATGGTCGCGTAACGACGACCATTGTCGATGTCGTATGCAAACGGCGAACCGTAGTTCGGCGCGAACACGGTTGCATTGCCGCCTATCTGCACGTTGTTGATTGGATTTCTAGCGTGCTGCGTATAGACGCTCGGTGCAGTTGCCGAAACTATTTTGCGACACATGCCTCGCGGAAAACGCACTCGCGTACCGTCAACATCAGCACCCGCATCTTTGAATCGCTTAATCGCTGATGGATAATCACGAACTTCAATACCGACTTCTTCAAGAACAGTGTCAGCATTGTGTTCGATCAACTCAAGGCCTTCGTCAGAAACCAGTTCATACGGTTTGATAAGTCGCGTAATAAATGCATCACGCTCAGGTTCGTGCGAAGTTCGCAAATTTTGACGACCAGCTCGCCCACCTGAACGCTTGGTGCGTGTTACACCTGACATGATTTCTATTCTGCCACGCCACCGGCCGAGCGCCGCAAACGACGGAGAATCTTTCGAATCAGACTACGGGCTGGCAAATCAATGACCTTTGCCAAGTTTGGTGTCTCGGCAGTTTTGTGCGGAAATGCCATGGCTTCAACGAACAGCTGCTGAAATCTCGGTTCGGTGGCCGTTTCAATCTTTGTCACCTTGCGAACAGCGTCTTCCATTTCATGGCGTAATCTTCGTGACAGCAAAGATTGAACTGCCCCGGCGCCTGCGGCGTTTCCGACTGCACGCACGCCAGCAACCGGACAATCGGGCACTAAGCCAAGAACCATTGCATAAACCGGGTCGATGTGTGCACCGAATGCGCCCGCAAGACGTATGTCATGAACAATTGGCGAACCTGCATGCTCGACGAGCAAGTCGATGCCTGCACGCAGTGCCGCTTTGGCTAATTGAATTGCTCGCACATCGTTTTGCGTGACATAAAGCTTTGTCTCGCCGTTTTCATAAAATAAATACGAAAAAGTTCGATCATCGCCGACGATGCGTGGTGATTTATTGACTAATTCTCCACGAACGACGCCATCTTGATCGATAATGCCGCTCAGATACATTTCGCCAATCACTTCGATGATTCCTGAACCACAAATACCGGTCACTGTCGTATCTCCGAGTGACTCAACAAAACCTGGCTCGTTGCTCCATAAATCTGAGCCAATCACTTTCACCCGCGGTTCAAGAGTCTCACGATCGATTCGAACATGCTCAATGGCGCCAGCCGTTGCACGTTGCCCCGCACTAATTTGCGCACCTTCAAACGCGGGGCCAGTCGGGCTCGACGCAGCAAATTGGTGTTCGGTATTACCCAAAACAATTTCGGCGTTCGTACCGATGTCAACGAGTAACTGCATTTCTTTCGAACGATGTGGACCTTCAGCCAAAATTGCCGCAGCTGTATCGGCACCGACATGTCCGGCGATGCATGGCCCGACGTAATAACTCGCATTCGGCAATTTCAAATCAAGTTCGTTTGCCCAACCGCTAACTGACTCGCTTGTCGCCAAAACAAACGGCGCCATGCCAAGCGGCGTCGGATCGATACCCAACACAATGTGATGCATAATCGGATTGCCAACAATTGTCATCTCTAGTACGCGCTCGACATCGACATCAGCCTTCGTTACCAGACCATTAATCATTTCGTTTAGTGCAGCACGAATTGCATTTGTCAACTCAACTTCGCCACCTGGGTTCATCATCACATACGAAACCCGGCTCATCAGGTCTTCGCCGAATCGAATTTGCGGGTTCATTAATCCATAACTTGCGACAATCTCGCCACTCTTCAGTTCGCACAAGTGACCAGCGACAGTCGTCGAGCCAACATCTACGGCGATGCCGTATGCAGCATCTACATAGCCGGGCCACGCGGCCACAATTTGATCGCCATCTTGCAAGTGACGAACCGCAACAGTCACTTCACCTTCGGCTTTGGCTATCGCTGAATGCAAACTGCTGAGAGCGCGACGCGCAACGCTCGGTGTGCTGCGCTTGTGCTGAACTGCAACCGCATCAGCCAAAGCGTCTGCCGCACTTACTGAGTCGCCTAGTTGCGCTTCAGGGATCATCAAATAAAACAAACTAAAACTTGGATCAACAGTTATCGGTTCAAGATCAAGATCTTTGCGCACAATCTGTTTGTGCACCTGACTGATTGCCGGCACATCGATAACAACATCTCCACAGATTCGCGCGGCACAACCCAAACGATTGCCCGGCACAAGTGCGCGCTTTGCGCGGTAGTTCGTCTCTGTTTCTGCCGGCCCCGAAAGCGACTCTGGCGTTGCGGTGATTCCCCATTTTGCGAAAACACCAACAGATGGCGTGATCTGACAGCGACCGCAGATTCCACGACCACCACATACCGAGTCAATATCGGCGCCCAATTGTCGCGCCGCTTCTAGAACTGTGATGCCTTCTTGCACGACACCGCCTAACCCCGAAGGGGTAAAGACGACGTGTCGGTCCATGTTGGGTGTTATTCGGCTCTACGGCGACCGCGGCTATTGCGTGCGGTTCGCTCGGCGTTCACTTCGTTCGGGTCGCGATTGGCGCGAATCCATGCCGAACAGTTTTCGTCATTGCCAACCAGAACGTCAGCAGCCATCACAAGGGTTTTAACTTCTTCGTGTAATGGATTCATGATCGCCGAGGTCATGCCAGCGCCAATCGCCATCGCCAAAAAAGTACCGGTGATGTTGTTTCGCGCCGGAATACCAAAACTAACGTTTGATGCACCACAAGTTGTGTTTACTTTGAGTTCTTCACGCAACCGTCGAATAATTTTGAATGCAGTGCGACCTGCATCGCCCATCGCACCAATCGGCATTACAAGCGGATCAACCACGACATCGCTTGCCGGAATTCCGTGGTCGGCTGCACGTTGCACGATTTTTTTTGCCACCGCAAATCGTTCGTCCGGGTCCATGCTGATGCCAGTTTCGTCATTTGAAATTGCCACAACTGCTGCGCCGTATTTTGCAACAAGCGGCAGCACCCGTTCGAGGTTCGCATCTTCGCCAGTCACCGAGTTAACCAACGGTTTGCCTTGGTAGACAGCCAGCCCAGCCTCAAGTGCTTCAATAATTGAAGAGTCAATCGACAACGGCACGTCAGTTATTGATTGCACCAACTTAATTGCGCGCGCCAACAATGCAGGCTCATCAGCAAGCGGAATACCCGCGTTGACATCGAGCATGTGTGCACCTGCAGCAACCTGAGCCAATGCATCTGCTTCAACGCGACTGAAGTTTCCTTCTTTCATTTCGGCAGCCAACAACTTGCGGCCAGTCGGATTGATTCGTTCACCGATCATGACAAATGGGCGACCGAAACCGATAACCACTTCTTTGGTCGCTGATGAAATAATTGTGTCGGTCATTTCG
>JANRBC010000081.1 GCA_030727685.1 Ilumatobacteraceae bacterium | reverse complement strand
GACAATTCTGTCACGCTCTCGTTAATGAACAATGGAGGCGACGCCGAGAATCGAACTCGGTTAAAGGGCTTTGCAGGCCCGTGCCTAAGCCAGTCGGCCACGTCGCCAAAATAAATTGACTTGTTCACCCTACCTGCGAACTCGCAAATAGAAGACGTGTTATTTGAGAGTTACTGGATTCTTCTTCGCGCCGCCATCAACAAGCACGATCATTACTTGACCGACATCGAATGCGAGTTGCGAGCCAGCGTATGAAAAGATCGTGCCGGCTTCTTTCGTCGGGCGCGACCAAGTGCCATCAAATGACTGACCGTTGCGCAAGACAATTGCACGACCCGCACCAACAGTCTTCAACAAAGGCGTCTTGCCACCAAACTTGTCGCCATATTTTGTCAATTTGCGCTCAACATATTGCAACACGATTGTTTTTGGCGTCAGGAAACTTTTGTTGACTGCGTCGCGATGCAACGAGCCATCAAATGAAATGATCCATTTTTTGCCAGTCCATGTGCCTGAGACTCTGGCTGACGACCACGATGCCTGGAACGACTTCGTCTTCGTGCCACCAGTTGCAGCCGCTGTATTAAAAGTCAGACCAATATCTTTGATCGCATCAACTTTTGTTTCTTTGGCCATCATTGAAGACAAACGCAACAACTGATTATGAGGAGCCTTTTTTGAAAGATTGCGGTAGTAGAACGAAGAACGATCACTTGGTGAAAGTGAAATTGATTGCGATTTGCGAATAGCTTTCAACAACACATCATTTGCTCCGCTATAAGCAAGACCTGGCTTTGTGAACTGCTCAAGAAGTTCAAGGTCTGAAATTCGCGCACTGCGAGTTGGCCCAACAACACTAGGAAACTTGGTGTTGAACATCGCCGCAATTCGTGTGAGGCCCCACTCAACTTCTTCGACATAAATAAGGTCGGCCTGATTCAAGTTGTAGTGCGGACGATCGGGGCGCGAGTTGCCATATTTGACCATGACGACTGGTTTGCCCTCACCACCTGGCAGACCCGACAACGGGCTTGGCCCACCTTCTGCGTTTACCGAGATCGGTGAGCCCGCAAGAGTTGCGATAGCCAGACCAAATGACAATGCGACAGCGATTACCTTGTTTTTACCCATCGTTTGATTTTAAGCGACTCGCATAATCACAACGTGCCGTTGAAAGTCTGTTGTTAGCCTTGATTTGTGGCATCAAGCGACAAAAACCAGCCAGCGACTACTGCGATCACCGCTGGACGCGATGACTCTGGCTCGCTTGCGCCGACGCTGACACCAGCAACAACTTGGACGAGTTCTGGTCTTGAAGAGAGCCACCGTCAAGCCACAGCAATTCACGAAACTAAGTTCTATTCGCGATACGCCAACCCGACGGTCGAAGCGTTCGAACATGCAATTGCAGAACTTGAAAACACGCAAGCGGCTCTTGCATTCGCCTCGGGCATGGGTGCAATTTCAACCGTCGTGCTCGCCTTGTGTTCAAAGGGCGACCACATTGTTGCGCAACGCAATTGTTATGCCGGCACGCTCGCCTTTTTAAATGGACCATGTGCACGACTTGGCATCGATGTCACTTTTGTCGATGGCCGCAACGCACAAGAATTTGTTTCGGCCGTACGACCAGGAAAAACGATGATGGTGATGGCCGAGTCACCGAGTAATCCGCATCTTGATTTGGTAGATCTAACCGCACTTGGCGCAATCAAGGGACCAATCACCGTTATCGATTCGACGCTCGCGACGCCACTTGGGCAACGACCACATGATTATGGCGTGTCAATCGTTTTGCATTCAGCCACCAAGGGCATCGCTGGCCACAACGATGCGACAATCGGCGTGATCGCCGGTGACGCCGAATTAATCGGTGAAATTTGGGGCTATTCAATTTTGCATGGCGCAACTGCGTCACCCTTCGACGCGATGAACGCGTTGCGCGGCGTTCGAACACTCGATGCCCGACTCGCCCGCCAATGCGAGTCTGCGCAAACTCTGGCCGAGTGGTTAGAGCAACAAAAAAACGTAACAGCCGTGCACTACCCCGGCTTGAAATCACACCCGCAACATGCGCTCGCGAAAAAACAGATGAACAATTTTGGGGCGGTACTTTCGTTCGAAATCGCCGGCGGCAAACCTGCGGCGACAAAATTGCTCGGCGCGCTCAGTTTGATCCGCCCTGCGGTAACGCTTGGTGGCACAGAAACTTTGATCTCGCACTCGGCGTCGAGCACGCACAACAGTGTTGATGCTGAGACGAAAACAAAAACCGGATTAACTGAGTCGCTGTTGCGACTTTCGGTCGGGCTTGAAGCCTGTATCGATATTCAGCGCGACTTGGCCACAGCCCTCGCGCAAGCGAATTAGTTTTAGCGTTCTTCTTTGAAGATCACGTGCTTGCGCACGACTGGGTCGTACTTCTTGAGTTCAAGACGCTCGCGTGAGTTGACCTTGTTCTTGCGAGTTACGTATGTGAAACCAGTGTCGGCGGTGCTACGCAACTTGATGATTGGACGCTTATCTTTGCTTTTTGCTGCCATGACGATTGCTCAGACTTTCTTTCCGGCGCGACGCATTTCGGCGACGACTGATTCGATGCCACGCTTGTCGATTGTGCGAACACCCTTGGTGCTGACATTGAGTGTGACCCAACGACGCTCGGATGGCAACCAGAACCGACGCTTGTGCGAATTGACTCGCCACCAACGCTTGGTGCGAATGTGAGAGTGCGAAATTGTATGACCCTTGCTTGGGGTCTTTGAGAGGACATCACAGCGATTTGGCATTCAAACAGTATAGAGGGCACATTTAGCCCGATACACTTTGAAGCCATGAAACCCGAGATTCACCCTGATTACCAGTTTGTTGTATTTGAAGATAGTTCGGCTGACTATCGCTTTTTGACTCGCTCGACGCTGAAACCCGACCCTGCAAAAACAGTTGTCTGGGAAGACGGCAACACATACCCACTTGTGCAACTTGAAATTTCAAATGCCAGCCACCCGTTCTTCACGGGTCAGATGAAGATCATTGACTCGGCTGGTCGTGTTGATCGCTTCAACAAGCGTTACGGCGCTCGCAAGAAGACTGTTGCCAAAAAAGCACCTGCTGCTAAAAAATAGTTTGCAGTTCTAAGTCGCGTGTCGCGCTGGCGCGATCAGCGTTCAGCGTTCAAAAATCGAATCGCGTGAAAGTTTCGTAATCGAAGTTTCGCCGATCAATGCCATCGTGCGCGAAACACCGCTTGTGATGTGATCGAGCGCCCACTGCACGCCCAACTCGCCCGCTGCACCAAGACCATAAAGATATGGTCGCCCGAACATCACGGCGCGCGCGCCGAGTGCACATGCTTTGACAACATCTGAGCCACGGCGAACACCGCCGTCGACGAGAACTTCGATCGAATTGCCAACAGCGTCGATCACGCTCGGTAAAAGTTCAATTGGCGCGGGCGAACCGTCTAGTTGACGACCGCCGTGATTTGAAAGTGCGATTGCGTCGACACCCATAGACGCTGCTTGTTTTGCATCAGCCACGCACTGGATGCCCTTGAGCATGATCGGCAAACCCGACTCTTGGCGAATCCAATCGAGATCGTGCCAACTTAATGTCGGATCAAATTGCGAATTGACGTAATCAGACAGCGTGATCGCTTTTGAGCCGTCGACATCTGACCGACCAGCGACCGCCGAAAATGTGATCGGCTCGTTTGTCACGAACTTGTACGTCCACCGTGGGTGGCGAATGCCATCAATAAAAGTTTCAAGACCAATTTTTGGTGGAAGCGTAAAGCCTCGTCGCACATCGCGCTCGCGCCGGCCGAAGACCGCCGTATCGACAGTGACCATGATTGCTTTATAGCCGGCCGCTTTTGCGCGTTGCACTAGTTCGCGCGACAGCCCACGGTCACGCCAAACATAAAGTTGATACCACAATGGGCCAGTTGCAACGCTGGCGACTTCTTCGATGCTGCGGGTACCAAGAGTCGACAAGGTGAACGGAAGCGAGTTTTTGCCAGCAACCCGAGCAACGGCGAGTTCACCCTGCGGATGAGCAATGCGAGTGAAACCAGTCGGTGAAAGCGCAATCGGAAACGGCACTGGTTGACCCATGATTGTTGTCGCTGTGTCGATTTGCGAAACATCACGCAAAACTTTTGGCACGAGTCCGAACTTTGAATATGCCGAACTGTTGTTAACAAGCGACCATTCGTCTTCGGCAGCACCGTCGAAGTAGTCGAAAACACCGCCAGGCAAGTTGCGCTTGGCAAGTTTGCGTAAATCTTTTAGGTCACCGCAAGCGGCAAGCCTGCGTTTGTCGCCATTGAATTCGAACTTACGAAGTTGTACAACGGATCGAACCGACTTGAGCACAGCCCTACTCTAGCGAGTTGATGATTTCAGCAACTTCTTCGATTGTGGTTCGGGGATTGATGATGCAAAAGCGCAAAATTGTTT
>JANRBC010000080.1 GCA_030727685.1 Ilumatobacteraceae bacterium | reverse complement strand
GCTACAACTTGTTTGATGTAAGCGCGCCAGATTATGTGCCGATGCCTTATTACTCGAGCGATGACGAAGCCGACCCAGCCGCATATTTGGCAGGGTTGCAAGGCAATTATGTCGCCGACGATGAGCCACTTGACGAGGTTGTCGCTGAAGCTGTCGCTGATGAAGTAGATGCTGATTCAGCCGTCGAAACAGTCACTGAAACAGTTAGCGATGCGACTGCGCAAGCAGTTGAGTCTGCGCCAGATGCAGGTTTTGCAACTGACTCAGACGGCGTCACCGACACAGATATCGCTCAATAACCGCAATAACTAGATAATCATCTAGTTGGGGTAGGTTGCCGAGACGAGGCGTTGAACCGTAGTATTCACTGTCCCGTTTTGGGGTGGTTTTGTTAGTCGGTTTTCAATCAAGCAATTTAAGAAAAGGTCGTTTCGTGCCCACAATTCAACAGTTGATCCGCCAGGGTCGAAGCTCGAAGTCTTCGAAGACTAAGACTCCTGCGCTCAAAGGTTCACCTCAACGTCGTGGTGTATGCACCCGCGTTTTCACGACTACTCCGAAGAAACCAAACTCAGCACTACGCAAAGTTGCTCGTGTGCGTCTGACTAGCGGTGTCGAAATCACTGCTTATATTCCGGGCGAGGGTCACAATTTGCAAGAGCACTCAATCGTGCTTGTTCGTGGTGGTCGTGTGCGCGACTTGCCGGGTGTTCGTTACAAAGTTATTCGTGGCGCACTTGACGCCGCTGGTGTAAAAGATCGCAAGCAATCTCGCAGCAGCTACGGCGCGAAGAAAAAGTAAAGGAATAATTCATGCCACGTAAAGGTCCAGTCGCTCGTCGTGAGTTCGCAGCAGATCCGGTTTATCGTTCAGCACTCGTAACTCAGATCGTCAACAAAGTTATGTTGCACGGCAAGAAGAGCATCGCCGAGTCAATTGTTTACGACGCGATGAAAGTAATGGAAACAAAAATGGGTGCCGAGCCACTCACCGCAGTCAAGCGCGCAGTTGACAATGTGAAGCCGCCTCTTGAAGTTCGCAGTCGTCGCGTTGGTGGTGCAACTTATCAAGTGCCAGTCGAAGTGCGACCACGTCGTGCCACAACTCTTGCAATTCGTTGGATCGTCGAGAACGCACGTAGCCGCCGCGAAAAAACAATGGCCGAGTGTTTGGCTAGCGAGTTAATGGATGCATCAAATGGTCTTGGCGCGTCGATGAAGAAGCGCGAAGACATGCAAAAGATGGCCGAGTCGAACAAAGCGTTCGCTCACTACCGCTGGTAATCAGCAGAACAAGTTAATAGGTACATCCCCATGTCATCACGCGAGTATCCACTTGAGAAATACCGAAATATCGGCATCATGGCGCACATTGACGCCGGTAAGACGACGACAACAGAGCGAGTTCTCTACTACACCGGAAAGACCTACAAGATTGGTGAAGTGCACGAAGGTGCAGCCGTCATGGACTTCATGGTGCAAGAACAAGAGCGCGGCATCACCATTACTTCGGCCGCAACGACTGCAGTTTGGCGCGGACATCGAATCAACATCATTGATACTCCTGGTCACGTTGACTTCACAATTGAAGTAGAGCGCTCGTTGCGTGTACTTGACGGCGCAGTTGCAGTGTTCGACTCAGTTGCAGGCGTTGAGCCACAAACCGAAACAGTTTGGCGCCAGGCCAACAAATACAAGGTTCCGCGAATGTGCTTCATTAACAAAATGGACCGCACTGGCGCAAACTTCTATCGCACTCTCGACATGATCAAAGACCGTTTGCAGGCAGTGCCTGCAGTATTGCAGTTGCCATATGGCGGAGAAGCAAACTTCAAAGGCCTCATCGACATCGTAAAGATGAAGGCAATCGTCTGGGACGGCGACGAGAAAGACTCTGAATATCACGAAGAAGATATTCCGGCTGAATACATCGACAAAGCCAAGCAATATCGCGCCGAGTTGCTTGACCTAGTTGCTTCTGAAGATGAGCAACTCATGGAGAAGTTCTTGGCTTCTGATGATTTGAGTGAAGAAGACCTGCGCACAGGTATTCGCAAAGGTACTTTGGCATTTAGTTTTGTGCCAATTCTTTGTGGCTCGGCATTCAAGAACAAAGGCGTGCAGCAAATGCTTGATGCAGTTGTTGATTACATGCCATGCCCGCTCGATATTCTGCCAGCAAACGGCACAAGCGTAAATGGTGACGAGACACTGACACGTCAAGCCGATGAGAAAGCGCCGTTCTCGGCACTCGCATTCAAGATCGTGGCAGATCCATTCGGTCGCTTGACATACTTCAGGGTTTATTCAGGCACGATCACCAAGGGTGACGAGGTTTATAACTCAGTAAAAGAAAAGCGCGAGCGAGTTGGTCGTTTGTTGTTGATGCATGCGAACCAACGTGAAGACATCGAGTTCGCAATGGCGGGCGACATCGTTGCTGGTCTTGGTTTCAAAGACGTAACTACAGGTGACACTCTTTGCGATCGTGGCGACCCGATCGTGCTCGAGCGAATGATTTTCCCTGAGCCGGTAATTCACGTGGCGATCGAACCAAAGACAAAGAACGACCAAGACAAACTTGGTAAAGCTTTGAAGTCATTGTCAGACGAAGACCCAACATTCAGAGTGCGCACCGACGAAGAAACTGGTCAAACAGTTATCTCAGGAATGGGCGAGTTGCACCTTGAAATTCTCGTAGACCGAATGCAGCGTGAGTTCGCAGTTGACGCGACTGTCGGCAAGCCGCAAGTTGCGTATCGCGAAACTGTTACTAAGAAAATTGAGAACATCGAATACCGACACATCAAACAAACTGGTGGTTCGGGTCAGTTCGCAGTTGTCAAAGTAACGATCGAGCCAAGCGGCCCGGGTGGCGGTTATCAGTTCGAAGACGAAATCACCGGCGGACGCATTCCGCGTGAATACATTCAGCCGGTGAACCAGGGCATTCAATCAGCGCTTGATGCCGGTGTGCTTGCGGGTTATCCAACGGTGGACGTCAAAGTTTCGTTGGTTGATGGTCAGTACCACGACGTTGACTCAAGCGAAATGGCCTTCAAGATTGCCGGTCAAATGGTGTTCCGCAAGGCTGCTCAATTGGCCCGTCCAATCCTTCTTGAGCCGATTATGGCCGTAGAAGTCGTAACTCCAGAGGACTACATGGGTGACGTAATCGGCGACCTTTCAAGCCGCCGAGGCCGAATTGAAGGCATGGAAGCTAACGGAAACGCACAAATCGTCAAGTCGCAGGTTCCGCTTTCCGAAATGTTCGGATACAGTACAGACCTGCGTTCTCGCACTCAAGGGCGTGCGACTTACACGATGCAGTTTCATTCGTATCAGCAAGTGCCCGAAGCAATATCAACCGAAATCATCAAGCGCGTGCGCGGCGAGTAACCGAGCAAGCCAAAGTTTTAACAGTAACCAGCAATAACAGGAGAGAAGAACAATGAGCAAAGCGAAATTTGAGCGCAACAAGCCACACGTCAACATCGGCACGATGGGCCACATTGACCACGGCAAAACAACTTTGACTGCAGCGATTTCAAAGACGCTTGCCAGCAAGGGTCTCGCTGACTACACACCTTTCGATCAAATCGACAAGGCTCCTGAAGAAAAAGCTCGTGGTATTACGATCTCGATCGCTCACATTGAGTACAACACCGAGAACCGTCACTACGCACACGTTGACATGCCAGGTCACGCTGACTACATCAAGAACATGATCACTGGTGCTGCTCAGGTAGACGGTGCGATCTTGGTAGTTGCTGCAACCGACGGCCCAATGCCACAAACTCGTGAGCACGTGTTGCTCGCAAAGCAAGTCGGCGTGCCATACATCGTTGTTGCACTTAACAAGTCAGACATGGTTGAAGACGAAGAAATGCTGCAACTCGTTGAAGAAGAAGTTCGCGATTTGCTCACTTCTTATGAGTTCGACGGCAAAGGTTGCCCAGTCGTTCGTGTGTCAGCACTCAAGGCGCTTGAGGGCGATGCAGCTTGGGGGGAAAAGATCATGGAGCTCATGGCTGCATGTGACAAGTCGATTCCAGAGCCGAAGCGTGAACTTGATAAGCCATTCTTGATGCCAATTGAAGACGTGTTCACGATCACTGGTCGTGGCACCGTAGTGACTGGCAAAGTCGAGCAGGGTAAAGTACACACCGGCGACGAAATCGAAATCGTTGGTTTGCGCGACACTCAAAAGACTGTTTGCACAGGTGTTGAAATGTTCCGCAAGTTGCTCGACGAAGGTCACGCAGGCGACAACATTGGTGCGCTTTTGCGCGGCACCAAGAAAGAAGAAGTTGAGCGTGGTCAGGTGCTTTGCGCCCCAGGTTCAATTACTCCACACACAAACTTCGAAGGTCAGGTCTACGTATTGAAGAAGGAAGAAGGCGGACGCCACAAGCCTTTCTTCAACAACTACCGACCACAGTTCTTCTTTAGAACAACCGACGTAACTGGCACAGTTGAATTGCCAAAGGGCACCGAAATGGTTATGCCTGGCGACAACGTAACAATGACAGTTGAGCTCGGTAAAGCGATTGCGATGGACGAAGGTCTTCGATTTGCTATTCGTGAAGGTGGCCGCACAGTTGGCGCCGGACGCGTAACAAAGATTCTTAAGTAGATCGTCGAGAACTGGTAAACGCTGATGGCACAGAGCATTCGTATCCGTCTAAAGGCGTTTGACCACCAGAACATCGACGATTCTGCAAAGAAGATCGTTGAAACTGTCACTCGTACGAGTGCCACAGTGCGCGGGCCGATACCTCTGCCGACTGACAAGCATCGTTTCACAGTTATTCGCGGACCACACGTCGATAAAGATTCGCGTGAGCATTTTGAAATGCGCATTCACAAGCGCCTGATCGACATTGTTGATCCGAACGCTAAGACAATCGACAGTTTGCAGCGTTTAGAGTTGCCTGCTGGCGTTGACATCGAAATAAAAATTCAAAACGCTTAAGAATTTGGTGAGTTTCGTCATAAAGACGAGGGTTCTGGTTTCTTGAAGGGTAGAACTCATTTATGAGCGATTTCAACTTCAACGAGAATTCGACACAGTTTCCGTCGTCACAGTTGCCGCCGCCGCAATTGCCGGTTCAACCCGAAATATCGGCACAAGATTATGACCAACCAGGTCGGTCGCCACGTCGACGTTTTGGAGTAGTTCTTGTTGCCGCTGTGTTTGGTTTACTCGGCGGAATCATCGGCACCTATGTTGCCCAAGAGGCAAATCTTGTCGACCTCAACACTTCAGAGTCGATAACACAGATAACTTCGGCACCAGTTGTTGTTGCCGAAGACGATGGTTCGTCAGGCGGTTCACTGATCGCGCAAGTTGCGGAACGTTTGGCAAACAGCGTCGTGACGATTTCTACAACAGTGAGTGACGATTTTGGTAGCGGGCGCGGCGTTGGTACCGGCGTGGTGTTGACATCTGATGGCGAAATTTTGACGAACGCGCATGTGATTGAAGATGCATCTGAAGTAGTGGTTCGATTCGCAGGAGAAACAGAACCGCGAGTTGCAAAAGTTCTCGCGTCAGATTTGGGCAACGATTTGGCGTTGATAAAAGTCGATGCAACAGGACTAATCGCTGCAACTTTCGCCAAACCGGGCAGCGTGAAAGTTGGTGACACGGTTGTTGCGATCGGTTATGCATTGGCCCTTGATGGCGGACCAACTGTTACGTCGGGTATCGTCTCGGCGTTAAAGCGAACCATTGAGACCGACTCTGGTGCTTTAAATAGTTTGATACAAACTGATGCTGCTATTTCATCGGGCAACTCGGGTGGGCCATTGGTAAACCTCAAAGGCGAAGTTGTCGGCATCAACACCGCAGTTGCACGAGGCGACTCTGACTCAGCAGCGAACAATATTGGGTTTTCGATTTCGGTTGATGAAGTATTGATTGTTATCGAACAGTTGCGCGAACAAGCAAACGGCGTTGAACGCAAAGAGGGCTTCCTCGGCGTTGGTTTGGCTGCGCGTGATGATGGTGGTCAAGGCGCGATCATCACCAATGTGCAACCAGGTTCACCGGCAGATAAAGCCGGCATTCTGATCGACGACGTTGTGCTTGCTGTAGATGGTGAGCCGATTGACGGCCAAGCGGGTTTGGTTGCGGCGATTCGTGATGCCGAGCCTGGTCAAACCGTCAAAATCGAGATATTTCGTGATGGGGAAAGACTCGTTTTTGAGGCAACTTTGATCGCGCGTTCTGAGTAATCCTGAGAGATTCTCTGGTTGATGACAACGGTCAAAAAAGCCCGAAAATAGCCAATTTTCTTGGGTTTTTCGGTTTGGGGTCGTGATTTAAGGGGGATAGAGTAAACACTTCGTTCGTGGCTCTGTATCTCAGAGTTGTAGACGAAGAGATCAATTCAAAAAATTGATGTCTGTGTGCGCCCGAGAAATCTGCGGGTACCTCACAGCGAAAACTATAAGAGTGCTCCGTGCGGCCAAGGCCTGCGGAGCATTTGTGCGAATAAACGAATTATTTCATTAAACATTTCGAGAAAAGGTTTTGGCCTTATGGCACAAAAAGCGATCGTCGGCGAAAAGGTCGGCATGACACAGGTTTGGGGAGACGACCAACGCGTCGTGCCCGTAACAGTGTTGCGTATCGAGCCAGCCCGAATTGTGCAAGTCAAAACAGGTCTGACTGATGGCTACACGGCATTGCAAGTCACTTACGGACAACGCGATGTAAAGAAGTTAAACAAAGCAGAAGCTGGCCATTTTGCGCCGAAGAGTGGCGTACGAAATGTGGCCGCTGGTCGTCGACTTGTTGAGTTGCGACTTGATTCTGTTGAAGGTTTTGAAATCGGCCAAGAAATTAAAGTCGACACACTTGCAGTTGGCGAGCGCGTCGACGTAACGGCTGTAAGTCGTGGCAAAGGTTTTGCCGGCACCATGAAGCGCCACAACTTCGGTGGTCAAGGTGCGAGTCACGGTAACCACAAGCACCATCGCGCACCAGGCTCGATTGGTTCATGCACATTTCCGGGTCGCGTTTTCAAAGGTTTGCGAATGTCGGGCCACATGGGTCACCAACAAGTGACAACCTTAAATCTCGAAGTTGTGCAAGCAGATCTCGAGCGCAATTTGTTGCTCGTCAAGGGTTCGGTTCCTGGTCCAAATGGTGGCGTCGTCATTATTCGTAACGCTGTCAAGGGTGCGGTCAAGGAGTAGCCATGGCAAAGATTGAAATGAAAAATGCTGCAGGCAAAAAAGCCGCTTCGGTTGAAGTTGCCGACTCGGTATTCGGTATCACACCAAATATTCCGGTGTTGCACCAAGTAGTTGTTGCCCAACTTGCACACCGTCGCTCGGGCACTCAAAGCACCAAGACTCGTTCAGAAGTCAGAGGTGGTGGCAAGAAACCGTTCAAGCAAAAGGGCACTGGTAACGCTCGTCAAGGTTCAATTCGCGCGCCGCACTTCAGTGGTGGTGGCGTTGCACTCGGGCCAAAGCCTCGCAAATATTCGCAACGAACACCAAAGAAAATGGTGCAACTTGCTTTGCGTTCAGCCCTTTCAGATCGTATGAGCGAGAACAAAGTTGTCGTTGTTGAAGAGTGGGGCTTTTCAGCACCAAGCACGAAATCAGCAACAGCAGCCTTGAAGAGCCTCGGTGTTAACGAGCGAGTTTTGATTGTGCTCGAACGCAAAGACGAAAACGCCTGGAAGAGTTTCCGCAATTTGAAAGACGTTCAAGTGCTGAGCACTGGCGAACTTAACGCCTACGACATTTTGTGCAATGACTGGATCGTCTTTACAAAGGCGAGCCTGCCGACAATGGAGGCCGCAAAGTGAAAGACCCACGCGACATTATTCTGCGACCAGTCGTCAGCGAAAAGAGCTATTCGTTGATTGACAAGGGCACCTATACATTCGAAGTTCATCCGTTGGCAACAAAGCCAGAAATCCGCGATGCAGTTCAATCAATTTGGGGCGTGAAAGTTCGTCGCGTCAACACAATCAACCGACTTGGTAAACGTCGCATCACTCGTGGCACCAATCGCATCGGTGTTCGCGACGGCTCGAAGCATGCTCTTGTCACATTAGAAGCGGGCAATCAAATCCCGTTGTTTGAGAACTAGACAAAGGACGACTCAAGATGCCAATTCGCAAACGCCGCCCGACGAGCCCAGGTCGCCGCTTTCAAACAGTTTCAGATTTCAGCGAGATCACCAAGACGACCCCAGAAAAATCGTTGTTGTCACCAAAGCCTTCACGCGGTGGTCGCAACTCGGCCGGTCGAATTACATCGCGTCACCAAGGTGGCGGTCACAAGCAGCAGTATCGCATGGTTGACTTCAAGCGCGGCAAAGACGATTGTGTAGCAAAAGTTGCAGCAATTGAATATGACCCGAACCGCACATGCCGAATTGCGTTGTTGCATTACGCAGACGGTACGAAGTCATACATTCTTGCGCCGAAGGGTCTTGAAGTTGGCGCGAGGGTTGAGAGTGGTCCGAAGGCAGACATCATCGTCGGCAACGCTTTGCCGCTTCGTTATATGCCGGTCGGTACAACTGTTCACAACATTGAGATGCGTCCGGGTCAAGGCGGAAAGATTGCTCGTTCAGCCGGCATGGCAGTGCAACTTGTTGCCAAAGAAGGACAATATGCAACTTTGCGAATGCCCTCAAGCGAAATGCGTCGAATTCCGATCGACTGTCGTGCAACTGTTGGCGAAATCGGCAACTCAGAGCACGAGCAAATCAAAATTGGTAAAGCCGGCCGTAATCGTTGGAAGGGTGTTCGCCCACAATCTCGTGGTGTTGTAATGAACCCGGTCGACCACCCACTCGGTGGTGGCGAAGGTAAAACTTCGGGTGGCCGTTCACCAGTTTCGCCATGGGGTAAGCCAGAGCGTCGTACTCGCGATAAGAACAAGTCATCTCAGCAGATGATTGTTCGTCGTCGCCGATCAGGAAAGTCAAGAGGTTAACTAAATGTCACGCAGTCTTAAAAAAGGTCCGTTTGTTGATGAACACCTTCTCAAGAAGTTGGACGAGATGAACGCGAGCGGAGACCGTAAGGTCATCAAGACTTGGTCACGTCGCAGCACGATTATCCCCGACATGCTCGGACACACATTCGCAGTTCACGATGGCCGTAAGCACGTGCCGGTATACGTGACTGAGTCGATGGTCGGTCACAAGCTGGGCGAGTTCTCACCAACGCGAACATTTAAATTTCACCAGAGTCAAGAAAAAGCAGCGGCAGCGGCAGCGGCAGCCGCAGGCCCAGGTAAGTCATGACCGGTCCGAAACTCAACGAAGCAACTCGCGTTGCTGGTGTGTCGAGTGGCTATCGCGCTTCGGCTCGTTTTGCTCGATTGTCACCGTCGAAGGTTCGCGTTGTGTTGAACCTCGTTCGCGGAATGGATGTTCGTTCGGCCGACAATCTTTTGCGCCTGACAGATCGCGATTCGGCACACATCGTGCGCAAATTGCTCGCATCTGCAGTAGCCAATGCAACAAACAACTTTTCACAAAACCCAGACGAGCTTTATATCAAGGCTTGCTTTGCCGACGGTGGTCCAACATTGAAGCGCTTTCGTCCGCGCGCCAAAGGTAGTTCGGCCGCAATTTTCAAGCGCACAAGCCACATCACGATCGTGGTCGACAAATTAAGCGAAGCTGCTCTTGCAGTTCGCGAGTCGCAAAGTGAGTCGCGCGGTGGGGCACAGGCTGCACAACGCAAGAGCCGTGTTGAAGCAAGTCGTGCACGTGCGCAAAAGTCAAAAGCCGCAGCAACTGAGAGTGATGTTTCAGATGCTGCCGAAAAAGAAGAAGCGACTGGTAACTGACATGGGACAAAAGATCAATCCGTACGGCTTTCGCTTGGGCGTTACAACCGACTGGAAGAGCAAGTGGTTCAGCACCAAAGATTACAAGGCGTATCTCACCGAAGACTGGAAGATTCGTGATTATCTTAAAGTGCAACTTTCAGATGCTGCTGTAAGCCGCATCGAAATCGAACGCACACGTGACAAACTTCGAATCGACGTGCACACTGCGCGCCCGGGCATCGTTATTGGTCGCAAAGGTCAAAAAGCCGAAGAGCTTCGCGCTGGCCTCACAGCTCTGACTGGCAACAACAAAGTTCAATTGAACATCACTGAAATTCGCGACGCCGAACTTGACGCAGCACTTGTTGCTCAGGGTGTTGCTGATCAGCTCGTAAACCGAATTGCGTTTCGTCGGGCGATGAAGCGCGCTGTGCAGAACGCACAGAAGCATGGTGTGCAAGGTATTCGAGTTCAGTGTTCAGGTCGTCTTGGTGGCGCAGAAATGTGCCGTCGTGAGTGGTATCGCGAAGGTCGCGTGCCCCTACATACACTTCGTGCGAACATTGACTACGGTTTTCGCGAGGCTGCAACAACTGCAGGTCGCGTCGGTGTCAAAGTTTGGCTATATAAGGGTGAGATTCTTCCTTACAAGAGCCAGACCGACGATCGCATTGCTCGTGAAGCAGCCATGGCTGCCGGTGAAACATCGGGTCACTCAGATGCCGCTCGCAAAGTTGTGACCTCAGCAGGCCCGAAGGCGATCGAAGTTGATGACGTCGTAGTTGCACCACTTGTCAAAGAAGCCGACCCAGAGTTCGAGCGTTTGTTGGATGAAGAAGAAGACATTCAACGTCGCAGTCACGATGCTCACGAAACTCCTCACTTTAAGCGAGAGGTATAAAAAGTCATGTTAGAACCACGCAAAGTTAAGCACCGCAAACAGCATCGCGGTCGCATGAACGGCATCTCAAAGGGCGCAAATGAACTTGCGTTTGGTGAATACGGCATTCAAGCACTCGAGCCAGGTTGGATTACCGCGCGCCAAATCGAAGCATCGCGAATTGCCATGACTCGTCACATCAAGCGTGGCGGAAAAGTTTGGATCAATGTGTTTCCTGACAAGTCAGTGACCAAGAAGCCTGCTGAAACACGCATGGGTTCGGGCAAAGGCAACCCAGAGTTGTGGGTAGCAGTGGTAAAGCCGGGTCGTGTTTTGTTCGAACTCTCGTATCCAACATCGGCGACTGCGCACCAGGCTCTTAGCCGCGCGGCGCAAAAACTGCCGATCAAGACTCGAATCATTACTCGAAATGAGGCGATCTGACATGGCACGCGAACTGACTGAGCTTCGTGAAATGGACCTCGCCACTCTCGTTGATGAGTTGCGCGCGACAAAACAAGAAGCTCTTAATCTCCGCTTTCGTAATGCAACAGGTCAACTTGATGACACTGCAGCAATCACCAAGGCACGTCGTCAAATCGCGCGAATCAGCATGCTGATTCGTGAGCGAGAAATTCTTGCTGCAGAATCTGCAGGGAAGTGAGCAAAATCATGGCTGAAGTAACACCAGAATCATCAGAGCGCAACCTTCGTAAATCACGTGAGGGTGTAGTTGTCTCGAACAAGATGAACAAGACGATCGTGATCGTGATTGTTGAGCGAATTCGACACAAGAAGTACGAGAAGTTCGTAACCCGAACCAAAAAGCTTTACGCCCACGACGAGGCCAATGACGCAAAAGTTGGCGACCGTGTACGCGTCATGGAGACTCGTCCAATGTCGAAACTCAAGCGTTGGCGTGTCGTCGAAATTTTGGAGCGTGCAAAGTGATTCAACAAGAAACCCGACTTCGCGTTGCTGACAATAGCGGCGCTCGTGAAGTGCTCGTGATCAAGGTGCTCGGCGGTACACGCCGTCGATACGCATCGATCGGCGACGTCTTCATTGGCACTGTAAAAGATGCAATCCCTGGTGCGGCTGTTAAAAAAGGTGAAGTAGTGCGCTGCGTTGTTGTGCGCGTTGCCAAAGAAAAGCGCCGTCCAGACGGCAGCTATATCAAGTTCGATGAAAACGCAGCGGTTTTGATCAAAGAAGACTTGACACCACGCGGTACTCGTATTTTCGGCCCAGTGGGTCGAGAATTGCGCGACAAAAAATTTATGCGAATCATTTCGCTTGCCCCGGAGGTGTTGTGACATGAAGTTAAAAAAAGGTGACAGCGTGATTGTGATTGCCGGCAAAGACAAAGGTGCAACCGGCACGATCTCGGCCGTACTTCCGGCAAAAAACAAAGTGATCATCGACAAGGTGAACGTTGCGAAGCGTCACACAGTTGCGCGTGGTCAGAACACCAAGAGTGAAATCATTGAAAAGTCGATGCCGATTCATGCATCGAATGTGGCGATCAACCAAGGTGGCAAACCTTCGAAGATTGGTTACAAAGTCGACAAAAAAGGCAACAAAGTAAGAATTGCCAAGAAAACCGGAGCAGAGATTTAATGGCTGCAACAACTAAATACATTCCGCGCATGAAGGCGCACTACCTGAACACGGTTCGTGCCGACTTGATGAAGCAACTTGAACTTCAGAACCCGATGCAGGTGCCAACGATCGAAAAGATCGTCATCAACATGGGTGTAGGTCGCGCGACTCAGCAGGCATCCTTGCTTGATGGCGCAGTTGCAGACTTGACTGCAATCACTGGTCAAAAGCCGCTCGTGACAAAGTCGCGAATTGCGATCGCATCATTTAAATTACGCGAAAACCAAGCGATTGGTTGCAAAGTAACCATGCGTGGAGACCGCATGTGGGAGTTCTTCGATCGCATGCTGTCGATTGCGATTCCTCGAATTCGTGACTTCCGTGGCCTGTCTGGCAAGTCGTGGGATGGTAATGGTAATTACACATTCGGTTTGACCGAGCAACTTGCATTCATGGAAGTTCGCATCGAGCAAGTTGACGTGCCTCGAGGCATGGACATCACAATCGTGACGACGGCAAAGAGCGACATCGAAGGAAAAGCACTGCTCGACGCTTTTGGTTTTCCATTCCGAAAGGGCGAAGTACCAGCATCTGTTACTAAAGCCAAGAAATCGAAGAAGAAATAATTTCACAGGACTAACACGGCACTAATTAGGACAACAACATATGGCAAAAAAATCACTCAGAATCAAAGCAGAGGCAAAACCAAAGTTCAAGGTACGCGGCTACACCCGCTGCCAACGTTGTGGTCGAACCCGTTCGGTCTATAAAAAATTTGGTTTGTGCCGTCTGTGCTTCCGCGAGCTTGCGCACGCGGGTGAGATTCCTGGGATCACAAAGGCAAGTTGGTAAACGACCATGATGACTGACCCAATCGCCGACATGCTCACACGCATCCGCAACGGAAACGTTGCCATGCGGTCCGAAGTGTCGATGCCGGCATCAAAACAAAAATCAGCGCTCGCCGAAGTTCTCAAGCGCGAAGGTTTCATCGCCGACTATGCAGTTGTGCAAGATCCAAACGGGTCAGGCAAGGCTCTGAAGATCACGATGAAGTACGGCACCGATCGTCAGCGCACGATTTCAGGCATCAAACGAATTTCGACACCTGGCTTGCGTGTTTATCGCGCCGCTACTGAAGTGCCTCGCGTGCTTGGTGGCCTCGGTGTTGCAGTTTTGTCAACAAGTCACGGACTCATGACCGACCGCGAAGCGCGCAAGCGCAACGTTGGTGGCGAAGTCATGTGTTTCGTGTGGTAATTCGAGAGTCGAACGGAGAAACAAAATGTCACGCATAGGAAAATCAGCACTCGCAGTGCCGACAGGGGTCGAAGTTACGATCTCTGGCGCAGCGGTGACGATCAAGGGGCCCAAGGGCACTTTGAAGCGCGAACTTCCAGCCGGTGTCTCAGCTCGCCGCGAAGAAAACAACTTGTTCGTTGAACGAGCAAATGACGAGCGCGATGCTCGGTCGCGTCACGGTTTGGCTCGCACACTTTTGTCGAACATGATCATCGGTGTAACAGACGGTTACAGCAAGGCTCTTGACATTCAAGGCGTTGGTTATCGTGCAGAAGCACAAGGACCGAACAAACTGAAATTGGCTCTGGGCTTTTCGCACCCGATCGTTTATACGGCACCAGAAGGTGTCACTTTCGAAGTGACTGCACAAACTCAGATTGTTATCAAGGGCAACGACAAAGAAGCGGTCGGACAAGTCGCCGCAAACATTCGTAATATGCGCAAGCCTGAGCCTTACAAGGGCAAGGGTGTTCGATATTTGAACGAGCGCGTTCGTCGCAAGGCCGGCAAGACCGGCAAGAAGTAGATAAAGGACTAACTCGACTATGGCTAGCACAGCAGAAAAAAGACACTCAGGGCGCTTGCGCCGTCAGCGCCGTGTGCGCAAAAAGATTCATGGCACTGCCGAGCGTCCACGCTTGGCGGTTTTCCGCAGCAACAAACATCTGTCAGCGCAGTTGATTGATGACGATGCAGGTCGCACGATTGCTTCGGCATCGTCGCTTGAAGCCGAGTTTCGTAAATCTGGTTCGGGCGCAACGGTTGATGCTGCCAAGCGAGTTGGCAAGACAGTTGCGCAACGCGCCAAACAGGCCGGAATAACAAAAGTTGTTTATGACCGCGGTGGATTTTTGTATCACGGTCGTATTGCAGCAGCAGCACAAGCTGCTCGAGAAGAAGGCTTGGAGTTCTAAATGAGCGATGTAAATCAAGTTCCTGCAGTTCCTGGCGTCGAAGAGCCTGGTCGTCGCGATCGTCGCGATCGTCGTGAGCCTCGTGAAAAGCGAGAGCCACGTCCGCCAGCGAAAGTTGGCGAAATTGGTGATTCGCGCGTTGTGCACATCAATCGTGTAGCCAAAGTCGTGAAGGGTGGTCGACGATTTTCGTTCACCGCACTTGTAGTTGTGGGTGACCGCAACGGTCGTGTTGGTTTGGGTTATGGCAAGGCGAAAGAAGTGCCATTGGCGATTCAAAAAGGTACCGAAGAAGCAAAGCGAAATATCTTTCACGTCGCTCTTGCTGGCACAACAATTACCCATGCGACGATCGGCGTCAATGGTGCAGGTCGAGTAATGCTCAAGCCTGCTGCGCCTGGTACCGGTGTTATTGCTGGTGGTGCTGCGCGAATAATTCTTGAAGAAGCCGGCATTAAAGATGTCTTGGCAAAAGTGCTTGGTTCAACAAACGCAATCAATGTTGCTCGAGCAACGATTAACGGCTTGAAGGGTCTGCAACGACCAGACGAAGTCGCCAAGCGTCGTGGTCTGCCCGCAGAAGATTTCGTACCAAAAGGTATGTTGCGCGCCTACACAGAGCGTAAGAAAACTATTTCAAGCCTCGGAGCAAAATAATCATGGCAACTGCAAAAAAAGCCGCAAAGCCAGCCAAGAAGGCTGCAGCAAAAAAAGCTGTTGCTACTAAGGCAACTCGCAAAGCTCACACTGGTGCAACAGTTATGGTCAAGCAAGTGCGCTCACAGATCGGCATCATGCCTAAGACCAAGGCAACAATGCGTGCCTTGGGTTTGCGCAAGATCGGTGATGTAAACACATTGCCAGACCGACCAGAGATTCGTGGCATGATCGCGCGCGTTCCTCACCTTATTGAAGTAAGTAAAAAAGGAGCATAAACATGCGCGTCGATGAAATCGGACCTCGCTACGGAGCACGAAAGAAGCCAAAGCGCGTCGGTCGTGGCACCGGTGGCAAAGGCGGAAAAACAGCGGGCCGTGGTACCAAGGGTCAATACGCACGTAACACGGTTGCCCGTGGTTTCGAAGGTGGACAGATGCCACTCAAGCAGCGTGTGCCGAAACTTAAAGGTTTCAATAACCCGTTTCGTGTTGAGTTTTACGCGGTCAATCTTGATGCCATCGATTCACTTGGTGTAAGCGAAGTTGACCCAGCGAAACTCGTTTCGGGCGGCGTGGCTCACAAAGGTCAGATGATCAAGGTTTTGGGTCGAGGCAAAATTACGCGTGCGGTGAAAGTTTCGGCGCACGCAGTTTCGAAATCGGCTCAAGAAGCGATTGTTGCAGCCGGCGGATCTGTAGTGATCTTGCCACCTACATATAAGGGCGTTCGACCACCAGCCAAGGGCAGTCAGTTCACCAACCGCTAGTACAGTTCGCATGGGCCTGCTTCTAGTAAAAACATCGAGGTAAAAACGTGTCAAAAATCGGCAACATTTTTAAGGTCACAGAACTTCGCAACAAGATTTTGTTCACGTTGGCGATGTTGCTTATCTATCGACTGGGTGTTTCGTTACGAGCGCCCGGTGTTGACGCGCAGGCAGTCAGTCAGTTGCGTGAAGCTTCAAAATCGCAAGGTGCGCTTGGTTTCTTGAACTTGTTCTCGGGTGGTGCGTTCGGCAGTTTCTCGATTTTTGCGCTCGGTATCATGCCGTACATTACGTCGAGCATCATCATGCAGGTTTTGACTGTCGTAATTCCGAAACTTGAGCAGTGGCAGCAAGAAGGCGCGACAGGTCAACGCAAGATAACTCAATGGACTCGCTATGTAGCTATTGGCATTGCGACTTTGCAAGGCGCTGGCCTTACATTCATTTTTGGACAAGGTCGCGGTTCTGCATTTTTTGGTGCGAGCACGCAGGCGCCAGACGTCGTGCTGCTTGACCCGTTCATGCCAAGAGCCCTGTTGGTGATTCCGTCATTGGTTGCGGGCACGGCATTGTTGATGTGGCTTGGCGAACTTATTAGTCAGCGAGGCATCGGCAACGGTATGTCGATGGTTATTTTTGCATCAGTTGTCAGCGATTTGCCATACAGCTATTACTCGTTGCTGCAAACCCGTAAAACTTTGGTGTTTGTCATTTTGGTCGCGCTAACACTTGCAATCATTCTTGCTGTTGTACGCGTTGAGTTGGGCCAGCGAAGATTGCCGGTGCAATTTGCAAAACGTGTCGTAGGTCGCAAAATGTACGGCGGGCAAAATACTTATATTCCGTTGAAGGTCAATCAGTCGGGTGTGGTGCCGATCATTTTCGCGAGTTCGGTTTTGTTGTTGCCAGTCTTGATGTCAAACATGTTGGGCAGTGGCGAAGGCTGGCGTGGCTCGATTGCTCGCTTTGTTGATCAATACTTGATCAATAGCCAAAACCTTTTGTACGTCACAGTTTTCGCTTTGTTGATTATCGCATTTGCATATTTTTATAACTCGATTGCATTCAACCCGATGAGACAAGCAGATCAGTTGCGCAAGCAGGGCGGGTTTATTCCTGGTATTCGACCTGGTCAGCAGACCGAATCATTCTTGACCAAGACTGTCAATCGCATCACATTGCCCGGCGCGATGTTCGTAGCGGTGATTGCAATTTTGCCCTACATCGTTTTGTGGGTCGGCAACGTGACTTCGTTTCCATTTGCTGGCACCACAGTGTTGATCGCAGTTGGTGTTGCCTTAGAGCTGATGCGTCAGATTGACAGTCAGCTGATGCAACGCAATTACGAAGGTTTCCTTAAGCAATAATTTCGAGTCATCTAACTTCGAACAAATTTTTATTGGCCACAGGATCGGATTAAAAAACTCATGAGTGCTGGAGTGAGAATAATCATGTTCGGTCGCCAAGGCGCCGGCAAAGGCACTCAAAGTGCTCGGCTTGCAAAATATTTTGAAGTGCCACATATTTCGACAGGTGAGATGTTGCGCAACGCCGTAAAACAAGATTCAGTCGTGGGTCGCTCAGCCAGAGCAGTTTTAGATCGCGGCGAATTAGTAGATGATGACTTAATGGTCTCGCTAGTTCAGGGTCGAATCGGACAAGAAGATGCAAGAACTGCGGGTTTTGTGCTCGATGGTTTTCCGCGCACGATTGGTCAGGCCACTGCCTTTGACGCACTAACCCAAACACGACCTGTTGGTTTTGTGATTGACCTTGACGTTGCCCGTGAAATTGTTGTAGGTCGGCTTTCTTCGCGCAGAACTTGCGAACGTTGCGACGCTATTTATACAGCGACTGGCAACGAGTCGAGCCCATGGAATTGCCAACAGTGTGGCGGGGCAGTAGTTCAGAGAACTGATGATTCGTCAGCAGCGATAAATAAGCGTTTAGATGTCTATGAGACCCTGACGGCGCCGTTGATTTCTTACTATCAGGGACGGGGATCTCTGCACGTGGTTGACGGCTTAGGTTCGCCAGATCAGGTGTTTGATCGCATAAAAACAGTGGTTGAAACTGGCCTGCGCCGATAGCCTAACTAGTCGCCCTAAACGGTCTTCGGACCGCCGGGTAATAAGAGAAAAAACCAAATCCGTTCGGAGAAATTTTGCCCAAAAATAAGGAAGATGCAATCGTGCTGGAAGGCAAGATTACTGAATCCCTACCTAACGCAATGTTTCGAGTTGAGTTAGAAAACGGACACACGGTTTTAGCTCATATTTCAGGAAAGATGCGAATGAATTACATTCGAATTCTTCCTGGCGACAAAGTGCAAGTAGAGCTAACACCGTATGACCTCACAAGAGGTCGTATTACATATCGATTTAAATAAAGGCGTGCTGTGAAAGTAAGAACCAGCGTTAAAAAAATTTGTGAGAAGTGCAAGATCATCCGTCGGCACAGCCGCGTAATGGTTATCTGCGAAAACCCACGCCATAAGCAACGTCAAGGCTGAGCGAGAGAGACAAAATGGCACGTATTTCTGGAGTCGACATTCCGCGCGAGAAGCGCCTTGAAATTGGTTTGACATATATATTCGGCATTGGTCGAGTGACAGCGAAGAAACTTTGCGATGAGACCGGCGTTAACCCGAGTACTCGAGTTCGTGATCTCACCGACTCAGAGGTCAACAAGATTCGTATGTTCATCGAAAACAACTTGAGCGTAGAGGGTGATCGTCGCCGCAACGTGCAGTCTGACATCAAGCGCAAGATCGAGATTGGCTCGTACCAGGGCACTCGACATCGCAAAGGTTTGCCAGTTCGTGGTCAGCGCACGCACACAAATGCGCGCACCCGAAAAGGCCCGAAGAAAACAGTCGCCAATAAGAAGATCGCAGTTAGGAAGTAATCATGGCTGAAGCAAAACCAGGAAGTCGCAAGCGCAAGCGCGAGCGTCGCAATGTTTCATCAGGCATTGTCCACATCAAGAGCACCTTTAACAACACGATTGTTTCGGTAACCGACACCGAAGGCAACGTAATTTCGTGGGCATCATCTGGTGGCGTTGGCTTTAGTGGTTCGCGAAAGTCGACACCATTCGCCGCACAAATGGCCGCAGAAAAAGCCGGACGCGCAGCAATGGAACTTGGCCTTCGTCGCGCAGAAGTGCACGTTAAGGGCCCGGGTTCGGGTCGCGATACTGCGTTGCGTCAGATTCAAAACCTTGGCATCGAAGTTTCGGGCATCAAAGATCTTTCACCGGTGCCGCACAACGGGTGCCGTCAACCAAAGAGAAAGCGACCATAAGTCATGGCTCGTTATACAGGTCCTAAAGTTCGCATCTCGCGCCGACTTGGCGTAAATGTGTTTGAAAACACCAAGGGCTCAAAGGCTCTTGAGCGCCGCCCGTTTCCGCCGGGTCACCACGGTCGTTCACGCCGCAAGGGTGCAGGCAGCGAATATCTCGCACAGATGCAAGAAAAGCAGAAGGCGAAGTTCATTTATGGTCTGCTTGAGCGTCAATTTCGCAACCTATATAAGAGGTCAGTTCGTCTGACTGGCCCAACCGGTGAAAACCTGTTGCGCCTTTTAGAGTTGCGCCTTGACAACGTGGTTTATCGTGCAGGTTGGGCAGCATCTCGTCCGCAAGCGCGCCAATTTGTGAGTCACGGCTTGGTCAAAGTTGACGGCAAGCGCGTTGATATTCCGTCATACACATTGCAAAAAGGCGAAGTCGTCACGCTGTCGACAAAGGGCAGCAACATGATCGTCATTCAGCACAACATTGACACCCTCGACCGCAAGGTTGTGGCGTGGCTTGATGTTGCCGAAGCCGGCAAGCAAGTCACCGTGCGTGAGTTGCCGGTGCGCGAGCAAATCGATGTGCCTGTGCGAGAACAATTAATCGTTGAGCTTTATTCGAAGTAACCCCAGTAAATAACGGTAAGAGGAGAAATCATGCTTGTAATCCAGCGCCCAACGGTCGAACCAATCGGCTCACCAGAAAACAACCGCCAGAAGTTTTCGGTTGGTCCACTCGAGCCAGGTCTCGGTCACACAATCGGCAACTCGTTGCGCCGAATGTTGCTGTCGTCGATACCTGGTGCAGCGATTGTTTCGGTCAAGTTCGAGTCAGCCTTGCACGAATTCGACACGATCGAGGGTGTTACACAAGATGTAACTGAAATCATCCTCAACTTGAAAGACATCGTGTTGCAGTCAACTTCAAGCGACCCAGTTGTTCTGAGCGTCGATGCGAAGGGCCCGATGGAGCTCACTGCTGGCGACATTCAATGTCCACCAGAAGTAGAGATTCTCAATAAGTCGCAGAAGATCGCCACGCTTTCAGCCAAGGGCAAACTCGTGTTTGAACTTACAGTTGAGCAGGGCAAGGGTTATATGTCATCCGACCGCGATGGTGCTCGCAAGACAATTGGCATCATCCCGATCGACGCGATTTTTTCGCCGATTCGTCGCGTGACTTTCGAAGTTGTGCCGACACGCGTTGAGCAGTCGACAAACTATGACAACCTGATTCTCGACATTGAGACAGACGGTTCGATTGCGCCAGTTGATGCTCTTGCATCGGCCGGTGCGACACTGCGATCACTTGTTGATCTTGTTGCCAACCTCACTGCTGAACCGGTTGCTCTTGAGCTTGGTGAAGTTTCGGGTTATTCAAGTGGCACTGGCGACCTTGACATGCCGATCGAAGATCTTGACTTGTCAGAGCGCCCACGCAACTGCTTGAAGCGCGGTCAGGTCAATACGATCGGCGAGTTGCTGACTCGCTCAGAAGAAGACCTGATGAATATCACGAACTTTGGTCAGAAGAGCCTCGACGAGATCAAGCAAAAGCTTGACGAGCGCGGACTTTCACTGCGAGTTTGAGCGACTGTTTTAAAACGAATTAGATAAGGGAGACGATTTAATATGCCAGGAAGACCACGCCGCGGACCAAGTTACGGTGGCAGCTCGTCGCACGAACGATTGATGATGGCCAACTTGGCTTCATCGTTGTTTGCTGCTGAAGGCATTGTGACGACTGAGTCGAAGGCAAAAGCACTTCGACCGATCGCCGAAAAGTTGATCACTAAAGCGAAAAAAGCTCAGGGCACAAGCCCGATGCGTGTGCACCGCATTCGTCAAATTCAGAGCTATTTGCGCGACAAAGAAATGACAAACAAACTTGTCAACGTCGTCGCCCCAAGATACTTGGAGCGAAATGGTGGATACTTGCGAATCATGAAGCTTGGTCCACGCCATGGCGACAACGCCCCAATGGCGCGCATCGAACTGATCTAGCCAAACTATAAAACCGATGCGTCGGGTGCGCTTGGTTGTTGCTTACAACGGGCAACCTTTTCACGGTTTTGCGATCAACCCGAAAGTAGCAACTGTCGCTGGCACTTTGGGCGGGGCGTTGCAACAGATTTTTCAAACCCCGATACCGCTGGTGTCGGCTGGTCGAACTGACGCCGGTGTTCATGCACTTGCTCAGGTGATTAGTTGCGATATTGCCGACGATTGTGACTTGGTAACTCTGCGTAAACAACTGAACTCTCTTTGCGGGCCAGAGATAATCGTCAAAGAGATTGCTTGGGCACCGAGCGACTTTCACGCCAGATTTTCGGCTATTTGGCGTCACTATCAATATTTCGTTTACAACGCCGACTTTCCTGATCCGTTCAAAGTTGCTTCGTCGTGGCATGTGATAGCGCCGCTAAATCTGCATGCGATGCAGTTGGCATGTGACCCGATAATCGGCACGCATGATTTTTCGGCGTTTTGTCGGCGACCAAAACCAGACATAGAACCAGATCTTGAGGGGCCAGAAACCGGTGACGGCTCGGGTGAAATCGCGCGCGAGAAGTCGTTGCGTCGTTATGTGATGCAAGCCAGTTGGCGCGAGGTCGGCGAGTCGATGTTTCGTTTTGACATTCGGGCAAATGCTTTTTGTCATCAGATGGTTCGATCACTCGTCGGCACTTTTATCGAGATTGGCGCACGCAAGCGGCCGAGTAGCGACATGATGGCTCTGATTCGCTCAGGCGATCGCGCTGAAGCCTCGCAATTGGCACCACCGCAGGGTCTGTTTTTGACCGAAGTTGGGTATCCGAGCGATCTTCTATGAGGCAATAACCCATATTTTCATGGGGCCGATTGTGATTTAGGGTGCTACGGCCCTATCCTTACTAGGCCGTGAAAACGAGTGCGAAATGCATTCTGGCCAAGGCAATATTTTTTGAAGGAACTTTCTATGCGTACCTATTCAGCAAAAACTAGCGAAGTGCAGCGTGCCTGGCACATTATTGACGCAGAAGGTTTGGTGCTTGGTCGCCTTTGCACAGAAGTCGCAACCTTGTTGCGCGGCAAACACAAGCCGATGTACACACCAAGCATGGACACCGGTGACCACGTCGTAATTATCAACGCTTCGAAGATCGTGCTCACCTCGGGCAAGGCAGACAAAGAAATGGTTTATGACTATTCGGGCTATCCGGGTGGTCTCAAGTCTGAGACTTACCAAAATTTGCTCGACCGAAAACCTGGTGATGCGATTCGTCGTTCAATTCGCGGCATGTTGCCAAAAGGTCCGTTGGGTCGACAGATGATCAAGAAGTTGCAGGTTTATCCAGGTGCAGAGCATCCGCATGCAGCGCAATCACCTAAAGTTTTTGAAATTGCGCATGCCAAGGCGCGCTGAGTCGTAGAAAATTCGTAAAAAAAGGAACCAACTCGTGGGAACAAAGCCATTGACACAAACAACCGGTCGTCGTAAGAACGCAGTATGTCGTGCACGACTGCGACCAGGTACTGGCGTGGTCAAAATTAATGATCGTGCGTTCGACGAATACTTTCCGTCAGAAGTGCAGCGCAATTCATCGACTGAAGCACTGAGAATTACGAACACTGAGAAGACTTACGACGTAGACGCCGATATTTTTGGTGGCGGCATTGCCGGCCAGTCAGGTGCGTTGCGCATGGCGATTGCGCGAGCGCTTGTTGAACTCGACCCAGCACAACGGTTGGCTTTGAAGAAGGCTGGCTTGTTGACTCGCGATTCTCGCCGTAAAGAAAGCAAGAAATACGGTCTCAAAAAAGCGCGCAAAGCGCCGCAGTACACGAAGCGTTAATTCGCTTTTGCAACGCATGGCATTTGCTGTGCGGGTCTTAAATCTGAAATTCGCGTTCAACACTCTATGTTACGACAGGACATTGG
>JANRBC010000079.1 GCA_030727685.1 Ilumatobacteraceae bacterium | reverse complement strand
GCAAAAACCAACTGGCGGAGAGGGAGGGATTTGAACCCTCGGTCCGGTTTACCCGGACAACGCCTTAGCAGGGCGCCCCATTCGGCCGCTCTGGCACCTCTCCAAATATTAAAGAACGAGTAATTACTCATGTCATTACCCAAGCGACTTCTCAGTGTAACGGTCAAAGAATGAACCCTCTCGTGGCGGAACGGGAGGGATTCGAACCCCCGGGCCTTTTACAGCCGTCCGCTTTCAAGGCGGATGCGTTTGTCCACTCTGCCACCGTTCCGCTCGTAGACGCTATCTCGTAATGCGACTTCTTAACTCGGTCATCCAATCATCGGCTTCGCGCCACCGAGCGTCAGCATGTTCTCGTGCTGAATGTGCATGAGCACCACTCGCCGGATACGAACCAAGAAATTTCACATCGCCTTGTTTGGCGTGCAAGTCGCGCAACGCGTCGGCCATTAATTCGTCTTGAATATGTCCATCGGCATACATGATGAAGCAATAATCACCAAGACCGCCACGTTTTGTAGGTCGCGAAAGTAGAACGGATAAATTAATTCGGCGAGCAGCGAATTCTTGCAAAATTGAAATCAAACTTCCTGGTTCGTCGGCTCGCTGAAAAACAACAATCGCAGTTTTGTCGTGACCTGTTGCGTTTGGAACAGAATTTTTACCGACAAGCACAAATCGAGTTTGGTTTCCTTGGTGGTCGGCGATATCTGTAGCTATCACTTCAAGCCCATAAACTTTTGCGGCATTCTTGGGTGCAATCGCCGCCAATTTATCTGTCGTGTTAGCCGCAACTAGCTGTGCTGCTTCTGCTGTTGAGTTGGCTGCCCGAATCTCAAGTTCGCCAAAATTTTTGCGCAAATAATTGTGACACTGCGCCGTAGCCACTGGTATCGACAAAATGCCAGTCAAGTCACCCGTTGACACACCATTACGGGCGAGCAAACAATGCTCAATATCCATAACAATTTCGCGCTGAATCAAAAGGTCGTAATCAAAAACTAAGGCGTCTTGGGTGAAGTTGACTGTTCCTTCGATTGAGTTTTCAATCGGTACGAATCCAAGGTCGACAACGCCAGACGCCACGGCGTCTAGGACATCGGGCACAGTTCGAAATGCAACCAGTTCGCATGCGGCAAGATCTTTTTGTGTAAGCAGGGCCTGCTCGGTAAATGTGCCGGCTGGTCCAAAATATGCGACTCGTTTTGTTTGACTTTTTGCCACGGATACAAGGTTACGGTGCGCACAAATCGTATTCGGGGTCATTTTTCGAACCGCAATTCGCACTAGCCTGACTGCATGTTTGAGTACGTTGCATTTAATCCATATAACGCAAGCCCCGAAGCAATGGCTAGCGAACTGACAAAAAAGTCGACTGAGGGCTGGGAAGTTGTTTCGATTGTGCCGACATTTGATGGTCGCTACTGTGCGTTTCTTCGACGACCTACGAACACAAGTGCCGGCACTGCGCCAACACAAACTGCCAACGAAACTAACTCTGTTGCGACATCGGGTACGCCAAACAACCCTGCTGTGCCCGCCGCTTGGTATGCAGACCCATCTGGTCGCTTTGAATTGCGCTACTGGAACGGCAAAGAGTGGACCGAACATGTTGCTCGGTCAGGCCAACAATTCACCGATCCGCCAGTTGCCTAGATAATCATGCGAGCAACCTCGCTAGGCCATGCCGGAATACTTATCGAGGCTGGCAGTTCAAAAATTTTGTGTGACCCATGGTTTGTGCCAGCGTTTTTTGGCTCATGGTTCGTGTTTCCGCGTAACGACCAATTAGGCGTCGAACTTACTGCAAAAATCGAATCTCCAACACACCTATATATATCGCATATTCATGGCGACCACTTTGATGAAGCATTTCTGGCAAGTCATGTCAGTCGAGATGCAATTGTTTTGCTGCCCGACTTTCCGGGCCACGAACTTGAACGACGGCTTTCAAATCTTGGCTTCACAAAGTTCATCAAAACTGAAAATGGCAAAGAAATTGCAATTGACACCGAGACCAAAATTGCAATTCATGTTGAAACTTCGATTACCGATGGTCCGGGCGGTGACTCAGCATTGGTCGTAAGCGATAAAACGGCGAGGCTTGTAAATCAAAACGACTGTCGAACTAGCGATCTCGATGCCTTGCGCAGCCATGGACCAATCGATCTGCACTGGTTGCAATACAGCGGAGCGATTTGGTATCCGATGGTTTACGAGCAAGACCCAACGACGAAACTCAATCTCGCACGTGCCAAAGTCGAAAGTCAGTTTGCTCGGGCTCTTAAGTATGTTGAGCGTCTTGACGCTCGAGCAGTTGTGCCGTCTGCTGGGCCCCCATGTTTTTTAGATGAAGACTTGTTTCATTTAAACATGATCACTGGAAACGAAACATCAATTTTTCCTGACCAAACAAAATTCTTAGAACGACTACAGAATCTGGGCCGTGAAAATGACATCTTGGCGATACCCGGCACTGAAATTGAAATCTCACCAGAACAAATCACTGTGTCGTCACCACAAAACGTCAATGTTTCAGAAATTTTTGCGCACAAAGAAAAATACTTGCGTAAATATCAAGCTGACTGGTCGGAATGGCTACAAGCCGAGAAAAACAAGTGGTTGACTGCCTCATCAGATAGCCAGACTGATTTGGTCGCTGAATTACAAGCCTGGTTCGAGCCGCTGCTAACAATATGCCCAGCATTACGCGCCGGTATCGGCGCAAACTGTCTAATTAGAGCTCGCGACACTGAAATTTTAATCAATTTCCAAGAAGCCAAAATCGAAAAATTTATTGACCAGTCGTTTGGTTTCAGGTTCGACATCCCACGCGAACTTCTAGAAACAATTGTTCAGCAAAAAGCAGTTGACTGGTCAAACTCATTTTTTCTTTCATGTCGATTTACCGCGTGGCGATCAGGCGAATTCAATGAATACTTGTACAACTTCTTCAAAAGTCTTTCGGTTGAGAGAATGACCCGTGCCGAGCACGAAGCAACAGAGAGACTAAATTTCAACAAAGATCTCAGTGACGAAATTGAAATCGGTGACTATGTAATGCAACGAAAGTGTCCTCACCGTCAGGCCGATTTGTCAGTATTCGGTGAGATCGAAGGCAATACTCTCACCTGTTCATTGCACGGTTGGCGATTTGACTTGACAGATGGCCATTGTCTCAATGCCGAAAATCGACCCCTTAGTGTGCGCAAAAGAACTGAATAATTCTCTGGTCGTGCAAACTATTGCTGCCCAGTAATTGGCAGTTCAAACCAGACTGTTGCACTGTATTTAATTCCACCAGTGATTGGGGCGCTCAAATGGGGATGAGTCACCATGCTCGGCCACGCGATCATCTCACCGATTTTCATTTCGCGGTTTGAGAAATTCTGCCGTGGAAACTGCAGTTCGGCGCCTTGATAATTGTCGTTTAGCTTGATGCTCGCGGATACTTGAGCAACGTCATGATGCATTCGTAATTCTTCTTGCTGCCCAACTTCGTACTTAATAACAAACACATCTTGGATGCCGTGATAATCAATTAACGGCCATTGTTTTTGTAGTTGCGGCCAAATGCGCGCTCCGAAATCAACTTCGACAGCATTAAACAACTTTGGGCTAATTACTGCTAGCGAAACTTCATGACCCGGTACGGGATCGTGTGGGTTGAGTTCGAATGCCCCAGTAAGTTCAGCAGCACGAATCAATGCACTGCAAAATTCTGGGGACCAGCAAGATGCTGCATATATTTCGTCTGCAACTTTTCTGATCTCAGACGACGAGTCAACCGCGTCTTGATATCCCAAAATTCGCTCAAGGTCGGTTGTCATTAACTCTCCATCAATTCATCAGGCTTTAATCTGACATCTAATAGTCTCATTCTGACAGCGCGCGAAACGATATCTGTCAAACATCGCCACTGATAGCCTTAAGTCGCGTGAACCCACTCGAGGCCCCAAGACGAATTTCGTTTGATTTAGACACTTTTATTGGTGTCGCCCGCAAAAAATGGTGGGTTGTGCCGCTGACAATGTTGATCGGCTTGGGCTTGATGTTTTGGCAAGAGTCAGACCTACAAACCGAAGCCCGCTATTTCAGTTTGACCAGAATGTATGAGCCAACAGACGAAGGTGCGCCACTTACTTTGGTGGGCGTTAACGCCGATCTGATCAGTCAGTTTCCTAGTGAGACAAATCAGTCAGAGATACTCGAGAGCGAAGAAGTAAAGCAAAAAGTACAGGCAAAGTTTGACCGCGAAATTGATTTGCTAGTCAGACCATTTGACAAAACTTTTGCATTGAATACCGAAACAGACGGCGCTGCGATAACCAAGTTTTCATTCAAGCCTTCGCGCCGGTTTTCTTACGAAATGACTTGCGTTGAAAGCGATGAATTGAACTGCTCTGCTGCGCTTGATGCTTACGCGCAAGAATTGCAAAGCATCCGACTATCGGCAACTAAAGCCGGGTTTGCAAATTCGATTAAATTGCTCGACGCACTGTTGGCCCCAGACCTGCAACTTT
>JANRBC010000078.1 GCA_030727685.1 Ilumatobacteraceae bacterium | reverse complement strand
GCCCAACCCGACTCGGTTTTGCCGACTGTGAATGCACGACTTGTGTTCGGAGTGTTCGGTGTAGTCATAATTTCTTCTCTTTTCTTTTTCGTAGTTGCTTACTTTGTTAAGAGTTCACGGATTTTGGTTTGGTGACTTTGTGCCAATGATGAGTTAGATAGCGCCAGCACTGAGTTTGTATAGGTCCAAAATTCGTCGTGAACTTCTATAAGTTCGTCAAATGCTTTCGTCGGGTTGGTGAGAGTCTTGAGATCTGCAATTTTGTAAACGCAGATATTGAAAGCAGATTGTGCGCCGACTGAAGTTGCTGCCTTATTGACAACATCTGCCCACTTGTGCTCAAACCTCAGCACTGCTTGAGGGTTGTCGAATTCTGTCATTGCCTCAGATGTTTCGCTGAAAATTAGACCGAGTGTTTGATTGGCGATCTTGCCGCGCAGATTTTGTAATTCGGTGTTTAGTGCTTGAGCAATGTCTGCTGGTTTGTATTGTCTCGATTTTTTGCGACGCAAACTTATGTCGCCAGACTTTGCCGCGCAAAGCCATTTCTGTGGTTGGTTGATCGATGACTGTTGAACAATTTTCAGTGGTGTTGGTGCCGTTTCGTCTACGACGAGCAGCACATGGCGACTCGCAATCTTCATTGCCCTAGCGAACAGAGTGCTTGCATCGATGTCGAGCGCAAAAGCCAATTGGGCGATGACATCGACCGTTGGCGTTGGCGTCGTTTTCGTTTTTGATTTTGTATTACGAGCCCGCTCGAGGGCGACGACATATGGCTGAGAGATATTGGCGCGTTGGGCGAGTTCGCGAGTCGACCAACCCAATTGGTTGCGCTTGCTGTTTAAAAGGCTGGCGAAACCGACCGAATCGAATTGCATCAAATTATTAGTAACCGTCGGTTTGCGAGCACTCATGAGTGATAACTATAGTAATCGCTAATGATTCAGAGCAAGTTAGTCGCCAATTCGCCATGGCCGTTTTTTATGTTGGCTGTTGCAGGCGGCTGGTGGTTGTTGATGCAGCATCATCTGTCGACGAGTGGTTCTGTTCATTCGCATGCGCCTTCGAATGTGTTTTTGATGTGGGTGTTGATGACCTTGGTGATGATGTCAACGACGGCTGTGCCAGTTTTGCAGTCACTTCATAGCATCACGCAGAATGCAACGCAATTGATTTGGTGGGCTTTTGTTTTCGGCTACTCGGTCATTTGGTTTGGCTTCGCACTTGCCGCCTCGTCGCTGCAACTGATGATTGGCGAACTTAATTTGTTAGATGCGCACACAGGTTTGAACAAGTCATTGAGCGCCGGGTTGTTAATAACTGCTGGCATGTATCAATTTTCGTCACTCAAGCAACGTTGCCAATCTGAGTGTCTCGCACCGATGCAGTTTTTTCTGCGTCATTGGCGCGACGGCGTTGGTGGGGGACTAAAAATGGGTCTGCGTCACGGCGTTACTTGTGTTGGCTGTTGCTGGGCGTTGATGTTGCTCGCCTTCGTCGGTGGACTGACAAATATTTGGTTCATGGTGTTGAGCGCCGCAGTGATGGCAGTCGAGAAGTTTCCGATGATCGGTCGTCGGCTGACTGCACCGCTTGGTGTTTTGATAATCATTTGGGGTGTCGCAGTTTTTGTGAGTCTGTTTTCTGGTGTCGGTGGCGTGCACAATCATTTAAATCCGTAACAAAATTAAAAAAGCGAAAGGAAATTAATTTATGGGTACAGAGAATTGGTCAATCGAGGGCGAATTAATTTTGAACTGCAACTGCACGGTGTTTTGCCCGTGCGTTGTTTCGCTTGGCACGCACCCGCCGACAGAGGGTTATTGTCAGGCGTGGCTGGGTGTGCGAATCGATAAAGGCAAATCAGATTTGACGTCTTTGTCGGGGCTGAATGTGGCGATGCTGCTCGATATTCCGGGCAAAATGGAGCGCGGCAACTGGACAACTGCTCTGTGGATTGACGAGCGCGCAACAGATGAACAATTCGCAAAGATCGAAAATATTTTCACTGGTGCGAGTCGAGGCACAACAGGCTTATTCAAGTTGCTCGTCGGTGAATATCTCGGTGCATCACGTTCGCCGATTAGTTATGTCACCGAAGGTCAGAAGCGTTCGTTGAGCGTTGGCAAGTTCATTCAGGGCGCTGTTGAACCAATTGGTGGCGCACGCGAAAACGAAGAGGTGAGCGTGGTTAACACGCAATATTGGATGGGCCCCGAGGTAGTCGTCGCCAAGGCGGCACAAGGTCGAGTGCGTGCGTTCGGCCGAGTATGGAACTTCGAAGGTCGCAGCGCCGAAATTTGTCAGATCAAGTGGGTCGGCCCATGACGATGATCTACACACCAACAATTCAGCCGCCAAAAAATGCGCCGCAATTGGCGATTACGCGTCGCACTCGTTCGACACCGTTTTCAAGTCGTGTTGAAGATTTTGGCGTGCAGGCGTACACGATTTATAACCACATGCTGTTGCCGACCCGCATTCGTGGGGTCGAAGAGGATTATTTTCACCTCCGCAGCAAAGTTCAACTCTGGGACGTTTCTTGTCAGCGACAAGTTGAATTGCGTGGCCCGGATGCCGCACGGCTCGCACAATTGATGACGGTTCGTGATTTGCGCAAACTTGAGATCGGTCGATGTGCGCTCGCGCCCGTTTGTGACCAAGATGGTTTTTTGCTTAACGACCCAGTTGCAATTCGAGTTGCTGAAGATCGATTTTGGTTTTCGATTTCAGACCTAGATATTTTGCTCTGGGCACAAGGCATCGCACTCGGCATGAAACTCGATGTGCAGATTTTTGAACCAGAGATTTGGCCGCTCGCCGTGCAAGGACCGAAAGCCGAAGATGTCGTTGTTGCTGTTTTTGGCGAGGCGGTTCGAAAAACGAAGTTCTTTAGGTTCGACAATCTCGAATTTCGTGGTCATAAGTTTTTGGTTGCACGCAGTGGCTGGAGCGCCCAAGGTGGTTTTGAAATTTATGTCGACAACGCTGCGATCGGTTTGCAACTTTATGATGCGTTGGCCGAAGCGGGTAAGCAGTTTGATATTGGTCCGGGTTGTCCGAATTTGATCGAGCGAATCGAAGCGGGCTTGATGACTTACGGTTCTGACATCACTCGCGCAGACACACCACTCGAAGCAGCGATGGAGCAATATGTTTCGCTCGATGCCGACATTGAAGCGATTGGTCTTAATGCAATTCGTGCGGTTGCCAAGCGGGGCATCGATCGTCGTGTTTGTGGTTTAACAATTGATGGACCAAAAGTACCCGTGAATCGCAACCCGTGGCCGGTCAAAGTGAACGGCAAACAAATTGGTTCGGTCACTTCGGCTGTTTGGTCGCCACGACTCGAAACGAATGTTTCGCTTGGTCAACTCGCTATTGACTACACGGCGGTAGGCACACAAGTGACTGTTCAAACCCCTGACGGCGAATTCACCGCAAAGGTTTCACAAGTTCCGTTTCCGTAATACCGCACTACGAGTGTCACAATGTCACATTGTTGTTTCAAATTTGACGGCGGGGTGCGATATTAGGGTCATCACAATAGAGTTGTAACGACAATGTTCAATAGACCGATCAGGGTTGGCTTGCTCGCTTACGGGGCGATTGGATACGAGCACAATCTGGCGGTTCAAAACACAAACGGCTTGGTTTTAACTGCGGTTTGCGATTCAAAACCTGAGCGAATCGCTGCGGCTCGCGAACTAGCCCAAGATTTTGCTGGCTTCAGCGATGCGACCGAGATGCTCGACTCTGGCCTGCTTGATTTGGTCGTGATTTCGACCCCGCCAAACAGTCACTTTCATTGGGCAAAAGAATCTCTAGAGCGCAACATCAATGTTGTTCTTGAAAAGCCAATGGCGCTCACTGCCAACGAATGTGATGAATTGATCAAATTGGCCGAAGACAAAAAGTTGCTACTTGTCGTCTATCAAAACCGTCGTTTTGATGCCGACTTTGTAACTATGCGATCTCTCATTGCATCTGGGGCAATTGGCGAGGTTTATCAACTCGATACTTTTGTTGGCGGCTACTCACGCCCGTGCGATTATTGGCACTCAGATGCGTTGGTTTCTGGTGGCGCAATTTTCGATTGGGGCAGTCACTTTATTGACCAAATTTTGAATCTAATTTCTGATGATGTCGCCCATGTCAGCGGGCAGAACCATAAAAGAGTTTGGACGCACGCAACGAACGCCGATCATGCTCAAGTAACAATTACTTTTAAGACCGGCAAGCAAGCCACATTTGTTCACTCAGATCTCGCTGCGGCAAGAAAGCCAAAGTTTTATGTGCTCGGCACATTGGGTGCAATCGTCGGCGATTGGAATCCGATGGCTGAGCCTGCTGTGGCTGATCTTCCGGCTATTTTGAAATTGCATCGTCAAGACGGCACGCCACAAACAGTTGACCTCGAAAAACAAGATGAATTCGAATTTCATAAATCGATAGTTGATTATCTGACGTCTGGCACACCGATGTCGGTCACCGCTTTGCAATCGCGCAATGTTGTCGCGATCATGCAAGCAGCAGAAGAGTCGGCTCTTAACAATGCAATGCCAGTTGTGCCCAAGTTGCGCAACAGAATCACTTCAAGTTTGGTTTAGCAATGTCGGTCAAATGGGGTTTTATCGGTGCTGGGTGGATTGCCAATCGGGCAACGGCGCCGGCGGTACATGCCGCAAAAAATGCCCAACTTTTTGGTGTGGCGAGCCGAGATGCTGCTCGGTCAAAAAAACTTGAACCACAAAATGTCTACGGCTCTTACCAAGAGTTGCTAGATGATCCGCAGATTGAAGTCGTATATATAAGTCTTGGAAACCATCAGCATCTTGAATGGGTAACGAAGTCGCTTGAAGCAGGCAAACATGTGTTGTGCGAAAAGCCACTTGGTCTTAACGCGTTTGAAGTTCATCAAATGATCGAGTGCTCGAAGCGCTGCAATCGTTTATTGATAGAAGCAGTGTGGACTCGCTGGCACCCGCGATTTAGTCGCATTGTCGAATTAGTCGAATCTGGCGCGATCGGTGAGATCAAATCAATCGAGTCGCAGTGGGGTTTCAAATCAGAAATGACAGAGAACTATCGGCTTGACCCATTATTGGGTGGCGGTGCGTTGCTTGATGTTGGTTGCTACCAAGCAAATATGTGGGTTGCACTCACTCAAGGTGCAAGTGATTTAAAAATAAACAGTGTTGATCGAAAGATTGGCCCCACAAAAATTGATTTGACGACCGAAGTTAAAGCGATGATCAACGACAAAACAAGCGTTCAGTTGATGAGCTCATTTGAAAAAGATGTACCACAAATACTGAAGATCGAAGGTAGTTCTGGCATCATCGCAACTGACGCGGGTGAAGCTTTTTCAACTTGGCGCGAGCCGAGTTCGTTGCGCGTGAACGATAACATCGAAAATTTTGAGGAAGTAGATGCATTCGTCGAAATGATTCAACAGGTTGGTGAGCAGATTGCAAGTGGTTCTGGTTGGGTAATGCCAACAAGTGATTCGCTTCGAACTGCACAAATACTCGACCAAATCATCGCCAGCTGAGTTGCAAAATTATGAAGATTAAGACTGTTCTTGCTCTATCAATATTTATTGTGAGTTGTTCTGGCAGCGACCAAGGTTCAACTTCACAAAGTGTTGGCTGCTCACTCGGAGATGTAGTTCGCGACAGGGCGATAAAAATAGCCACAACTGTTGCGCCGATTACGAGCATTGTGGCAAACATTGCAGGCGGTTCGTCGGCGATAATCACGGGCATCGTGCCTGAAGGTACAAACTCGCACACCTTTGAACCACGACCAAGTGACGCAGCAACGCTCGAGTCGGCAGACGTTATTTTTATTAACGGCCTTGTGCTTGAAGAGCCGACTAAAGATCTTGCCCTGGCAAATATTCGACAAGGCTCAAGTGTTTGCGAACTTGGCACCGAAATATTGCCTGAATCTGAATATATTTTTGACTTCTCGTTTCCAAAAGAGGGTGGCAAGCCCAACCCTCATTTATGGACGAACCCACCAATGGCAAAACAGTATGCGCAAGTTGTTAGAGATGTGCTCGTGCGCCGTGACCCATCGAATGCAGCGATTTACGAGCGCAATTTTTCTGCATTCGCATTAAAGATTGATGCACTCGATGAAGCAACAAAGATTGCGACTGCGACCATCCCCGAAGATCAACGCAAACTGCTGACATATCACGACGCTTACGCTTATTTCGCGACTAATTATGGCTTCACGGTGGTGGGTGCAATTCAGCCTTCATCTTTTGATGAACCAACCCCAAAAGATATTGCTGAACTGATTTCTCAGGTGAAAAGCCAAAAAGTAAAAGCGATTTTTGGCAGCGAAGTGTTTCCGTCAACCGTGCTCGAACAAATTGGTGTCGAAACTGACGTGCGATATGTTGATGTTTTACGCGACGATGACTTGCTTGGCGAACCAGGAGACTCAGAACACTCATGGCTGGGTCTGATGAGATTTAACTTCGTAACAATCGTTGAGGCGCTCGGCGGTGACGCTTCAGCGTTGAAGTCTCTTGATGTTCGAGACGTTGTCAAAGATGAGGCAAAGTATCCTCAGTAAAACCGACAGCCCATTGATTGTTTGCGAACATGTTTCGTGCACCTATGGCAACGCGCCGGTTGTCGAAGATGTCTATTTGACGATTAATCGGGGTGAGTTCGTAGGCATTGTCGGCCCGTCTGGTTCTGGCAAAACAACTTTATTGAAGGCAATAATTGGCTCACAACCAGTTGCCCATGGTTCTATAACTATTGATCCTCGCTTGACGATTGGTTATGTGCCGCAAGTCGAAACAGTTGATTGGTACTTTCCGGTCACAGTCGAAGAAGTAATTGTGATGACTCGTACAAAAACTAAGTGGTGGCCAAGAATCACATCAAAAGAGCGCGCCGATGTTCGAGAAGTGCTTGAAAAACTTGGCATCGCCGAGGTTGCAGGCCGACACATTCGAGAACTTTCTGGTGGGCAGCAACAGCGTGTGTTTCTTGCAAGGGCGATGTTTTGTCAGCCCGATGTTTTAATTTTGGATGAACCCACCTCGGGTGTAGATGTTCGAACACGTCACGAAATTTTGCACCTGCTTGCAGATCTTCACCAAGAGGGTTTAACAATTGTTTTGACAACTCACGACCTAAATGGTTTGGCGGCCCACTTGCCTCGGGTGGTCTGTTTCAAAAAGACTGTGATTGCCGACGGAAGTCCGCGCGAAGTGCTTACGTCAGAGGTTCTTGAAGTCACTTATGGCGCGCCAATGGAAGTGCTCGAGCATGGCGGTATGCCGCTGGTAGTTGATCACGGTCGAGTTGCAATGCGCGGAGAAGGCAAATGATTTTTGCATTTGATTTGTTCGAGCCATATGAGTTTCAGTTCTTTCGAAACGGCTTGATTGTTGCAACAATCGCTGGGGCGTTGTGTGGCTTGCTCGGAGTTTTTGTAATTCTGCGTGGCATGAGTTATATCGGACACGGTTTGTCGCACGCAGTTTTTGGTGGCGCGGCAGCGAGCGCAGTAATGAAGGTCAACTACTTTTTGGGCGCCGGCATTTGGGGTGTTGTGTCAGGTTTGTTAATTGCCAGAGTCGCACGAAGACGTGTGATTGGTGCAGATGCTGCAATTGGCGTCGTCACGACGGCTTCGTTCGCACTGGGTTTGGCATTGATGAATCGATACGGCCAAGCCTCGAAGAGTATCGAGGCAGTGTTGTTTGGCAGCGTGCTTGGTGTGAAAGTGGCAGATATCTACGCCGTTTCGCTCGTTGCCTTGTTGGGTCTTGCAGTAGTCGTGCTCGGTTATCGCAAGTTACTTTTTTCGACTTTCGACAGAGATGTTGCCCAAGTCAGCAATGTTCGAGTTTCGCTCGTTGAGGCTTTGTTATTAGCGATGATCTCGCTGACAATTCTGGTAACGATGCGCGTGATTGGCACGCTGCTGATTTCGGCGCTGTTGGTGATTCCGGCTGCGTCGGCACGAATGACGACAAATAGTTTTTCAAGACTTTTGTGGGTTTCGCCAATTATTGGCGCTGTAACTTGCTTTTTTGGCATGAACTTGAGCTATCACTTAGACACCTCGGCGAGTGCAACAATTATTTTGTTAGACGCGATTATTTTCATTGTTGTTTACGCGATTGCTGGCACTCGAAACCGTGCCAAGATGGCGTCGCTCGGCCATCTCTAATTTGCGCGCTAGTTAGCTAGTTCGAAAATTCCACACGGCGCCTTCTGGCGTGTCGCGAACTTCAACATTTAGCGCGGCTAATCGGTCGCGGATGATGTCTGATAAATCGAATCGTTTGTCGGCGCGCACCTGAGCGCGCAAATCAAGAAGTACCTGCACAAAAGGCCCGAGTACATCGCGCGGGTCGCGTAAGCCACCTGTTGCTGCACCCGCTAATCGCGTAATCATGCTGCGTAAGACCGCGCGAGCATGGTTAGTTGCGTCACTTTGCAATGTGTCACCCGACCAACCAACGATCGCATCGTCTAACTCGAGTGCTGCGCGTGCTGCGCCGTCGGCATCAGCGTTGGCAAGCGCAGTAGCAAAAACTTGATTTAAGCGATCAGTTGCATCGCGAAGATTATTGTCAAAAACCGTCGGCGACTGAGTCGCACCCACAGACACAGACTCAGGTGGGCGATTATCGGTTTTAGTTTTTGCAGTAGGTGCTGCGGTCGACTGCGGGTCGCGCAAACGATCGATCGAAAAAGTTTCGCCTGATGCAATTTGTGTCGATTCGCCACGAACTCGAATTGTTACGACGCCTTTGCCGACGACAGTTACGTTCTGTGCGTCGAGGTCGATGACCATGCCAGTGTGTTCGTCAACACCGAGGACATAAACATCTGCAGGTAAATCGCGCTCAAGCATCGACAGGCGCCGCTCTCCCATATAACAAAACCGTGTGTCGTGATGACCGCCCTCAGCATTGTTGTAATGCGGAATTAGCGCAACGTTGACACCGATTTCACCGAGAATGTTGAGACCATCGAGCCAACGCGGATCTTCGCCAACTTTGTAGATTTCATAAACAGGCAAAGTGAATCGCCCGAGTGTCAGCGCGGCTGCTGAAGCGAACGTTACGATTCCGCCGTCGCGAAGTTTTTTACTCAGCAGACTGGCAAGTGGCGTGCCAGACCACTGTCTCAACGCATAAGTTGGCGAACCTGGCCCTGCAAAAACATAGTCGGCGTCGGCAACTTTTTGCAGACCTCGCTCGACGCTTAGAGAATCAGCACCAATTATCTCGGTGAGTCCTGCAACTTCAAGACCGAGGTTGATGCTTGTTTGAAAATATTCGACGGCTTTCGTTGCGAGTTCTGGTGCGTTTTCTTGAAACCCATATGGTGTGTCGAGCAAAACTGCGCGCGCAGATTTTTGAAGTTTGCCAGCGAGCATTCGGTGAGTGGTTACCATCGTTGGTGCTGTTTCACCAGAACCCATTACGGCAAGAATGTGTGGCGTTGTCATCAGAAGAATCCGTCGGCTATGGCTGCATGCACAACTTGGGCAAATCGTTCAGGGTGTTGGGCATGTAAATCATGATCAGCGGGGCTAAACCATTCAACCCGCACCTTGGGCACTAATTGCTCGGCGAGTTCAATTGCACTGCGTTTTGAGTCGTTGAACACGCTGTTTGTGCCTTCAGCCGGAACAAACATCACGGGAACAGAGATTTGACTATATATACGTGTCGGATGATGCTCCCATAGTCCGCGCAAGATCATCATGTGACGTTCAAGATTTAACCAAGGCCGCAATGTGCCGTCAGGCAGGTGCTCCATGCAGGCGAGCGCACCATTGATGCCGGTCTCGGGCCAATCATGGTGACTGCGCTGCAAATATTTTCGAAAGTCATCGATGCGAGTTCCGGCGATAGCGGGTGGCCGTAACGCTTGAGCGCAATCATCCCAATTTGGAAAATGATTTTGCAGTTCAAGAAAGCCGCCGTCAACACAGACGACACCGCTCACCAACTCTGGTTGAGTGTGTGCGAGTTCGAGCACAACATTGCCGCCCCACGACTGACCACACACGACGGGCGCAACGAAGTTATGTTTTTGAATTTCGCGCAACAGACCGGCTAGATCTTTAGTCACGGTTTGCATGTCGTAACCGGTATCGGGTTTCTCGCTTAGACCGTGACCGCGAAGATCGACTGCGGTGACTAGATGGCCGAGCGACGACAAGGCGAGTGCGGCGCCCTCCCACAACATTGCGTTAGACGCCAAGCCGTGCACCAGCACGATGGGTGTTTGCTTACGAGTTTCTGATTTGCCCCAGGTGACAGTTCGCAGGCGAACATTGTTTGAAGTGTCAACGAGTTCGCTTTGTGCACCGTTTGTATTTGCGTCTGGATTCATATCTTTATTCGTTCGGTCACATTTACCTTTTTTGCATTGCGCAAGTTGAGTTAACAGTTATCAGAGTATTCTGCAGAAGTGAGCAAATTGTGATTGATTCAGTTTTGTTGGTGAATTTTGTTGCTACGGCGGTGATGACGGGCGTGATCTGGTTCGTGCAGTGGGTTCATTATCCGCTGTTGGCGACTGTGCCGGTTGATCGTGCGGTCGAAACCGCAGTCGAGCATCAACGACGCACGGGTCAAGTGTTGGCTTTGCCGATGGCTGCTGAAGGTGTAACGACTTTATGGTTGCTCGTCAGTCGCCCCGATGCGGTGAGTTTGGTTTTGCCATGGCTCGGCGCAGTGTTGTTGGCAGTTGCGCTTGGCAGCACGGTGTTTTTGTCGGTGCCGCTGCATTCGAAGATGGCGACAAATCCAACTGCCGAAGTTGGTCGACGATTAGTTGTGACTAATTGGCCGCGAACAATCGCTTGGAGTGCGCGTACAGTTGTTTGCGCTGTGATGTTGCTGCAAGTTGTGCGTGCGTAAAGAGTAGCGATGAGTTATTCAGAAGTTTGCCCACAGCCCGTGCGCCGCGCGGTGATGAAACAAGGTTGGTATGACCTCGCATATATTCATTTTCGCTACAGCGTCGACGAGGTCGCGCGAATTTTGCCAGACGGACTCGAAGTAGATGTTTGCGACGGCTCGGCGTGGGTTGGTTTGATTCCGTTTTCGATGCGCGGCATTGGTGTGCCAGGTTTGCCCGGTGTGCCGTATCTCGGTTCGTTTGCCGAAATAAATGTTCGCACTTATGTGCGGCGCAATGGCGTGCCTGGTGTTTGGTTTTGTTCGTTGGATATAAATCGGTTGTTGCCGACGATTGTCGCGCGCACTACTTATACGTTGCCGTATTGCTTTGGTCGAGCCAGCAATAAGCGAGTGGGTGATGAGTTGCACACGATGGTTGAGCGTCGTTGGCCCCGCGGTGACCGTGCTGCAAACACGAACATTCGTTTGAAAATTGGTGAGCAAATTGTGGCGCCATCGCCGCTTGAGATTTTTCTCAGTGCGCGCTGGGGGCTTTATACGACAACTCGTGGTGGCAGTTTGCGCTACGCGCCGATCTCGCACGAGCCTTGGCGCTTGCAGCGCGCAGAAATTATCTCGCTAGATGATTCGCTTATTGAAGCCGCGGGTTTTGCGACGCCAACAGTTGCCGCAAACGGAGAACCACACGTGATGTTTTCTTCTGGATTGCCTGTTCGCGTCGGTTTGCCGAAACGCGTCAGCTGGACGCTTGATGCGTTCTAAGTAGGCGCTAACTAGCTTTTGTTGTGCCCGGACGATAGTTATCGCGATCGGCTGCCGCCCGCAGAGAAGTCATCCCGTAAACAAATGCGCCAGTCATCACGATTATAAAAATCACGCTGCCAAAGCCGAAGAGTGCCGCAAGAGACATATTTACTTCTCGTTGCTTTTGCCGGCCAACATGAACGCGCCGAGTGCAAGAATCGACGGCACCCAAACACCGACGTAAACGCCATTAAGGCGATCTTCGATTGAGTCGCTCTGGAAGTAGAGCCAGACGCTTAACACGAGGCTTGCCGCCGCGGCGAGAAGTGTGGTGACTCGCAAAACTGTTTCTGGTTTCATTTGATCAATTCCTCCGATGGCTAATCATAGACCACGATTGACTTTTAGTCGTGTCAGAATGTTGTTAGTTATGGCAACTTTAAGCCTGTTTGGTGAGCCGCAAGAGTTGTTGCCTTTTGATGGAAGTGCAATTTTGCACAATCGAATTTTTGATGAAACGTTTTCTCGTGAGGCGTTTGATTTGTTGCGAGAAAGTACGCCGTGGGAGCAGCCCGAGATCGTAATGTTTGGCAAGAAGTATCCGCAGGCAGGTTTTTCGACTTGGCATACCGACACGGCCGTGAGTTACGTGTATTCGGGCATCAAACGCGTTGCTCACCCGATGACTGAAATTTTGCACGAGTTTCGTCGGCGCTGCGAGACGGTGGCGGGGGCAAAATTTAACTCAGTGTTGGTCAATCTTTACCGAGATGGCCGCGACAGTGTGAGTTGGCATTCAGATAACGAAGCAATCAACGGTCGCGAGCCGACAATTGCGTCGGTGAGCTTGGGTGCGACGCGGCGTTTTGACTTGCGACATCGTGAAACAAAAGAAACTGTGAAAGTTGATCTAGATGATGGATCTCTGCTCGTGATGTCGGGGCTCTCGCAGCAATGTTGGGTGCATCAGATTGCCAAAACGGCAAAGCCTGTCGGCCCGCGCATTAATTTGACTTTTCGGTTGGTGCAATCGGTCTAGGCGTTAACTGACTGGGCGCGCAATGTGATGTCGTTGCACGACTCGCAGACACTTTGTGGAATCACGCCAAGTTTCATCAAGAAACTAAACATGATGCAGCCGAGGCAAACCGCAAACACTGACTCAAGAGTTGCGGCAAAGATCAGTGCGGCGATGACGAGTTTTGCTGCGAGTGAATAGTCGAGCAATGTGAGGGTGAGCGCTGTCGCGGCGAAGGTTAATCCGATTGTTTGGGCGAATCTTTTTGGTGGGCCGGGTACGAATTTGTGATTGAAATTTAATTTTGGAGTGATGATGCGTGTCACGAGTAGTGCGAGCGGGCTGAATGCGGGGCCGGCTACCACGCGCGCGGCGAAACCGTAGGTGAGTGCGAGAAGAATGAGTGTCGAGTTGGTGAGCAAAAATGCTGCGCTGATTAATACGACGCCACCTGCGACAAGTCGTGCCGATGTTTCGTTTGCTGGATTCGGAAATGGGTAGCGCTTTGTCATGCGCCCCAGCCTACCCTTAAACCCGACTAATTTAGTCAGGTATTATTCGGCTGATTATTTGTGGGTTAGTTGTGGTGAACGTGGGCGGCGCGGGAGGCGGCGTGGATGTGGTCGACGGTGAGACCGCAGCATCCGCCGATTACTTGAGCGCCGAGTTTGACCCATTCGGCAAAGAATGTCTCTAATCGGTCTGGTGCGATCACATCGACGAACCGCCAGTCGGGCATTTCGAAGAATCCTGAGTCTGGGTACGCCGACAATGGGCCCGAAAAGTTTTTGCGAATTGCCGCGAGAGTCTCACCGATGATCTCGGCGCCTGTATGCATGACACCGGCGACATCAACGCCAGTTTTTGGAATCAATTTGGTTACTTCTTCAAGTGGAAACTCATTATGTTGATCAAAACTGATGGCGCGACCGTCTTTTGCGCGCCGCGCGCTCATGCCGAACCAAACTGGCAGACCGGTTTCAAGTGCGGCATTCAATACAAGTGGCACACGAGTTGGTTCGTACATCATTTCGAGCATGATGTGATCGACACCAGAAGATTTCAAAATGCCTGCGAGTTCGCCGAATGCGTGGGCGAGTTCTCCGCTTGAAGGCACTTGGGCCTGATCAACTTTTGCAGTGCCAGCAGCCACGGGCAGCATGTGCGAGAGCGAGCCAGCCACAGCAATTTTGCGACTCGGTGACTTTGCAGTTGCCAAATCTCGTGCACGCAACGCCGCCTCGACTGCAATGCGGTTGATTTCTTCGACGCGATCAGCAAAACCAGCAGGCGTGAGCATTAAACGTGAAGATGCAAAAGTGTTCGCCGTAATTACGTCGGCACCTGCGTCAATGTAATCGAGGTGCACCTGAGTAAGTAGCTCGCTGTTGTTGAGTGATGCCGGCCCGCACCAGGCTGATGGGTCCATTTGCGCACCACGCCGTTGAAGTTCTGTGCCGGTACCGCCGTCAAGCACAACTATCTCGCCTGCATCGAGGCGTCGCTTTATGTCTATGTAACTCATTGTTGATAGAGACTAATAGATTTTGAGGTTTCATTAGTTAACGAGTGGTTTAGGATATTCATATGTTTATTGACGAATTGAAGGCTGCGCTTGGAGAAAAAGTGTCGGTCAACGAAACGATTCGTGAACATCACTCGAAAGACGAAAGTTTTCATACGCCGAATTTGCCCGAGGCAGTTGTATTTGCCACGTGTACTCAAGATGTAGCAACAACATTGAAGATTTGCAACGAGCATCGAACACCAGTTGTTGCATGGGGTGCAGGCACTTCGCTTGAGGGCAACAGCACGCCAGTGCGTGGCGGTGTATCGCTTGACCTCTCGCAGATGGACAAAGTCTTGCGCGTCAGCAGCGAAGATTTAGATTGCACGATTCAGCCAGGCGTGCGTCGCAAACAATTAAACGAGTATCTCTCGCGTTTTGGTTTGTTTTTTCCGGTTGATCCGGGTGCTGATGCAACCTTGGGTGGCATGGCATCGACTGGGGCGTCGGGTACGACGACAGTTAAATACGGCGCGATGAAACAACTTGTGATGAGTCTCACCGTTGTGACTGCCAACGGCGAGATAATCACAACGTCGCGCCGAGCGCGAAAAACATCAGCGGGCTATGACTTGACGCATTTGTTCGTCGGCTCAGAGGGAACTCTCGGCGTGATCACTGAGTTAACTCTGCGCGTGTTTGGAATCCCCGAGGTGATCGCTGCGGCAACCATGCAGTTTGACAGTGTGCGCCAAGCAATTGACGGAGTAATAGAAGCGATTCAACTAAATGTTGGCGTGGCTCGTATCGAGTTAGTTGACCGCGAGGCCGTTGTTGCGGTCAATCGATATTCGGGCACAGATTTGCCGCACAAAGATTTGTTATTGCTTGAGTTTCATGGCTCGGCCGAATCGACGGCGATAGATATTGCCGCGGCGCGCGAGGTGCTTGAGCGTCACGGGGGTCAAGGCTTTAAACAAACAACTGACGAAGCCGAGCGACGAAAATTATGGCAAGCGCGACATGATGCGGGTTTGGCGTGTCGCGCACATCAAATCGGTGGGCGAATTTTTTCGACTGATGTTTGTGTGCCAATTTCACGTTTGTCCGAGTGCATTGAGCAGACACAAAAAGATTTAGCAGCATCGAAAATTTATGGGCCATTAGTTGGCCATGTTGGTGATGGAAACTTTCATGTTTTGTTGACGGCAGACCCGAACGATCATGAGGCAATCGAGCGTCTTGAACAATTTCATACACGTTTGGTGAAGCGAGCACTAAGTCTTGAGGGCACATGCACTGGCGAACACGGCATCGGTGTTGGCAAAATCGATTATTTGATTAGCGAACTTGGCTCAGAGGCTGTGAATGTGATGGCAATGATCAAAGCAGCACTTGACCCGAATTGCATAATGAATCCGGGCAAAGTGATAGCCGAAACAGTTAGCTAAAAGAAGGGTCGTAGAGTAGAAACATGAGCAAAACAGATTTTGTGATGTACAGCACACAGTGGTGCGGTTACTGCAAGCGACTGAAGTCGATGTTGAACGCGGATGGAATTACGCTTACAGAAATTGATCTCGAGCAAGATCCAGATGCAGCGGCGGTTGTCGAACGCGTGAATAACGGCAATCAGACCGTGCCGACGCTTGTATTTTCTGACGGCGAGGCGATGACTAACCCGTCGGTGGCGAAAGTAAAAGAGAAATTGAGCGCGCTCGCGGCAAGTTAGTGTTTGCGGGGGCCAGGTATAACAACTGGACCAGTGTTGTCGTTTACACGAATAACGTCAATCTTGTGTTCATAAATTGAACTCAGCGTCTCTGGTGTGAGAGTTTCACGTGGAGTACCCGAAGCGGCGTGTCGACCATTCTGAAGCAAAATCACGCGATCGGCAAACGACATTGCAACATTGAGGTCGTGAAATACAGCGATCACGGTGCGACCCTCTTCGACGAGTGAGCGCACGATGTGCATGAGTTTTTCTTGTTGACCAATATCTAGAACTGCAGTTGGTTCGTCAAGCAACAACAATTGAGTGTCTTGGGCGAGAATTCGCGCCATTGAAACTCGGGCTTGCTCGCCAATTGAAAGAGTGCGGTACAAACGATTGCGCATTTCGGCCACACCGAGACGCTGCATCGCGCTCTCGATGAGGTCTACGTCGTTTGCGCCAAGTTTTGGCCCACGACCCATTTCGACGACTTCGGCAACCGTATATGGAAACGAAACTGTTACGCGTTGCGGAAGAACGGCACGCAATTCAGCCAATTTGCGATGGTCGATCTCGGCCACTGGTTTATCACCAAAAAAGACATTGCCAGTTTCTGATTGCAAGTCGCCAGCCAAAACACTAAGCAATGTCGACTTGCCGGCACCGTTCGGGCCAAGAATTGCGATGAGCTCACCCTTGTTTGCGTGCAATGAAATGTCGCACAAAATTTCTTTGCGTGAGCGAACAACCGAGATGTTTTCACACTTGATTACTGAGCTCACGTCGTGATTCATGTCGTGATTCGTGTCGTGACTCACGACCAGGTGCTTTCACTTGTGCGCATCTTGCGCAACAGCCACAAGAAAAACGGCGCACCAATTAGCGCTGTGAGTACGCCGAGTGGCAGTTCGGCTGGTGCGAGCAATGTTCGTGCAGCGAGGTCAGCGAGCAAAGTAACAATTGCGCCGAGCAGTGCCGCTGACCACAACAAGTCTCGATGCTTTGGCCCGAGCACGAGGCGCAAGATGTGCGGCACGATTAGTCCGACGAAAGCAATAATTCCAGTTGCCGCAACTGCACTTGACGCGAGTAAGCCGACGATTGCAATTGTCTGCACTCGAACGCGCTCGACTGGCACGCCAACATGCGCTGCCGAGCGATCGCCAAGTGCCATGAGGTCGAGCGTGCGCGCGAATTTTGTACTGAGTGCGATGCCGATGATCGCAAGTGGCAAAACCATCGCGACTGCTCGCCATGTTGCAAGACCTAACGAGCCGAGGCTCCAAAATGTGACGGTGCGAATCTGATCGTCATCAGCGATGAAAACGGCGAGGCCGATTAGTGCACCAGATAACGCGTTGATTGCGATGCCGGTCAAAATGAGCGTGACGACATCTGTTTTGCCATCAACGCGCGAGAGTCCGTAAACAACTGCAGTTGCGAGAGTGCCACCGATGAACGCAAACACTTGTACACCGAGTGTGAATTTGCTCAGACCAAGAGTGATAGCGATTACTGCACCAACTGCCGCACCGCCAGAGACGCCAACTGTCGCAGGTTCGGCAAGTGGATTGCGAAAGACGCCTTGCATTACGACGCCAGCGACAGCAAGTGAAGCGCCGACGACGATCGCTAGGGCGACACGCGGTAGACGAACATTCCAAAAGACGGCGTGGCTAATTGAGTTTGCATCAGACGTTGCTGCCGGACCTTGTAACAAAACCTTGAATACTTCGCTGAATTCAATTGTGTAGGCACCAGTAGTTAATGCGTTAATCACGACGATCACGAGTGCGATCGTGAGAACGATTGCCACAGTTCTCGGATTAAGTCGGCGCAATTCGCTCATGTGTTGGGGCTCATTTTTCTGTCGTCAAGATTTTGAAGGCTTGCGCCAAGCGAATGATTAATTCGCCAGTTCGAGGCCCAAAAGAGAATAACAAGTCGTCATCGATTGAGACCACTGAACGCGATTTTGCCGCTGGTGTTTGCGCAATACCCGGAAGCTCGAGAAGCCCGTCAATGCCACCAACAGATGCCAAACCGCGAGTGGTGACGACGATGATGCCTGGATTGGCATTGACGATTGCCTCACTAGTTAATGGTGTGAAGGCTGCGAGATTTAGGTCGGTGCCAACATCGATGCCGCCAGCAGAGCGGATCATTTCGTCAGCGCCAGATTCTTTGCCGCCAAGCAAAAATACCGAGGCTGTACCGCGAACATAAATGAACGCAACTCGCGGACTTGCAGTTGCAGAGTCGAGAGTATTAAGGGCGTCGTTGATGTCAATTTGAGTTGTGTCGAGAAGTTTCTTACCAAAGGTGGCAGCACCGAGCACATCGGCGATCAACTTGATTCGTGGAGCAATATCTGAGAGCTGCCAAACTTCGGGGGCCAGCACGATTGGCACACCTGCGCCGCGCAATTGTTGAATTGCCTCTGGTGGACCCGAGCGCGTGTCACCGATAACGAGTGTCGGCCTGAGTTCGAGCACGCTTTCGGCGCTGATGTCATGACCGCTGCTGACTTTCGGTATTGACTCGAGAGCGGCAAGCGTTGTCGTTGCGTCGCGACCAATAATATTGTCGGCAAAACCAAGAGAGATGACGATTTCGGCAATCGCTTCGTTGAGCACGATAATGCGCGACGAGTCGGTAATTGTGACTTCAATATTGTCGGCAGAGGTCACTTTTGCTGGCAAAGTTGATTTGCCATCACCGATGATTGGCAAATCAAAATCTTCAGCCGAAATCAATACAGGCCGAGTTAATTCAAATGCGGTTGACGACTCGGTGCTTAATGCAGTTGTTGAAGACACTGATTGTGACGTCGTTTCTGTCGTTGCAGAGTTTGTTGTGCAAGCCGAAATCGGCACGATAAAAAGTGATGAGGCCAACAGAGCAAGCGTCGCGTTTCGTGTGACCATAGCCATTTCAATCTACTAGTGACACTCAGATTGGTAGAATTCGCAGAGTGAAATTTTCAAGCATGGTGCTGTCGGCTTTGATGTCAACGTTGGCGATTGCGAGTTGTTCGAACGATCAAGCATCGACTGAGACATTTGTTACGACAACTTTTGATACCACTGCAGAAGTATCATCAACCGAAGTACCGACTGGGGTAGAAACAACGGTTGCCCCCATGGCTTCAAGTTCAACAACGACCAATGCTGTTGTGAGCACCACGACTGTTGCAAAATCAACGACAACTAGTGCTTCGAATTCAAGTGTTGGCAGTGGCGCACCAACGTCAACTATCGGCGCTGCGAATCGGCCGAAACTCTCGGTCAGTCAAGTAAATAACCTCAACCCAAATGGGACAACAGTCACAGTGCGCGGCACAGGTTATGACGTGAACAAAGGCGTTTATGTAATTGTCTGCACGCAGGCTGCGCCCGGACCACAAGCGACGTGCATCGGCGGGGTAAATATTGATGGATCATCATCGAGTTCGGTTTGGGTGTCGTCGAATCCGCCGAACTATGCCATTGGTCTCACGACACCATTTTCACCTGATGGATCATTTACTGTTGATCTTGTAGTCGTCGCAAAAAGTGGAGCGCTGGATTGCACCGTTCTTAAATGTGGTGTGGTTACGCGGTCAGATCATTTGCGATATACAGATCGAACACAAGACATTTTTGTGCCGATTACGTTTTCGAATCAATAATCTCCATCAACCCCCGTAGTTAGAAAGATATATCGAGGTTCAAATGTTTAATTTTAAATTAGTGTCGCGTTCGGTAATTTCAGTCGCAGTTGTTTCGGTGCTGCTCACAGCATTGCCTGCGCAAGTTTCGGCAGCGGTTGGTGTGAGCGTGAGCAAGACAGCAAAACTGACTGATCTCGAAGTAGTTTCAATCAGATTGGCCAACGTGCCCGCAGGTCAGGGTGTTTATGTGTCGCAGTGCTTCAAGCCAACATTGGCTCAGCGGGCCGCGACTGGTTTGGTCTGCAATGGCAGCGTTACCGAGACAGGCACGATGATCTGGGCAACTACAGATGGGCAACGCGGTTCGCAGTCGGCGAATGGCGAACTGGTTCTGATGATGCGTTCGCGCTTCACAAAAGTTGACGCAAATGGTGCGAGCAAAACTTATGACTGTGGTGCATCGAACTGTTCGTTGTTCATTTATCGCGATCACCGTGGCATCACCGACACGGCACTTGACACAATTGTGCCGCTCAAATTTTTGCCAAGCCAGACTGTTGCTGTTGCAAAACTTGGCATGAAGCGTGACGGTGCGAGTTACAAGGTGGGTAACAGTGTCTCGATTAGCGCAAGCAAGTTGAAAACTTCGAAGGGCAAAGCAGTAATCGTCAGTTCGGACGAAACACGCGCGATTTGCACGACAACGGGTACGACCAGTTTTACAATCAAGTTTCGTAAGCCGGGCAAGTGCCAAGTCACTTTGTTTGCTGAGGGTTCGGCAAAGTTTGATCAGATGATCGAGGTCTTGACTTACATAGTCAAGTAGCCGACATCGTCAAATAGCCCGCTCGCGGGTTATTTGGTTGGCGATCGCAATCGCTCAGAAGTGAGTCGGCGTGCGTTTACGGCGCGATGACGGTGATGCCGTTGTGGGTGGCGGCATCGGCCTGCGCGCTGTCATAGGTGACAAAACCAGTTAGGTCGTCGCCCAGAATCAGACATGATGCAAGGTGGATTGCGTCTAACGTGCGCAGGTTTGTGGGTGAAAGCACGCTGGCAATTGTCAAAATTTGTGACGAAACGCGAATTGTGCCGAAGCGTTCAAGAACATTATTCAGTTGACCGTGCAGGCTGACATCGACACGGGTGATTGCCCGCGCTACTTCAGTGTGGGCAATTTCTGAGACGAAGAGATCGTCTTTGCAGTTCTTTAGCCAGGCGCTAAAACTCTGAGACTTCGGTTCGTCGACGATGAGTTTGACAATTGCCGAAGAGTCGACAACAAACGCCATTAGTAGCGCTCGGCTGCGCGTGATGCTTTGAGTGAATCGCTGAGAGTGCGCGAATTTTTGCTTAGTCGAGTTGGTTTAGGCAGCTTTGCTTTAGGATTTTTTGCTTTTGTGATCATGGCGGTAGCGATGTGTGTCGCTAACTGAGAGTTTGGCAGTGGCGAGATTTGAGCAACTTGACGCCCTCGATCGGTGACGACAATTGTTTCGCCTTGAACAACATCGGCGATGACCTCTGAGGCGTTTTGCTTTAGAGCTCGAATGCCGACTTCACGCATGTTCTACATTGTAGCACTTAGGTGGTTTCGGTTTTTTAGTTTTTAGTTGAGGGGGCCGGTGATGAGTTCGGCGGCACGGCGCATTGAAAGTGACTTAGCGAGATCATCGACGAGTTTCATTTCGTCGGCCAGCACTTTGTCTGGGCCAGGGCGACCCACAACTTTGCGCACCTCGGCATGAACATTCATTAGCGCCGGAGACGCGGTTAGCGGTGCGCGAAAATCAATCGCCCGAGTTGCAGTGAGAATTTCAATAGCCAAAATGCGGCGCAAGTTGTTGATCGCGAGGCGAAGTTTGCGCGCGGCATTCCATCCCATTGAAACGTGATCTTCTTGCATCGCGCTCGACGGAATTGAATCGACACTTGCTGGCACAGCGAGTCGTTTGTTTTCTGAAACCATGCTGGCCTGCGTGTATTGAGCGATCATCAGACCAGAATCGACGCCAGCGTTGAACGCTAAGAAAGCGGGAAGCCCCATTGATCGATTGACATCGAGCATGCGGTCGGTGCGACGCTCGCTGATTGAGCCGAGATCGCATGTGGCGATCGCCAAGAAATCGAGCACATAGCCGACTGGCGCGCCGTGGAAATTGCCGTTCGAGCGAATCTCGCCATTCTTTGTGACAACTGGGTTATCGATCATCGCGGCGAGTTCGCGATGAGCAACATTCGATGCATGAGTAAGCGTGTCACGAACGGCGCCGGCGACTTGCGGCGCACAACGAAGTGAATATGCATCTTGAACGCGAGTGTCGTCGAGGCGATGCGACGCCACGAGGGGAGAATTCTTCAGCAGCGTGAAAATGTTGGCGGCACTTGCCACCTGACCTGGATGACTGCGAAGTGGTTCGTGCATTTCTGGTGCGAAAACTTGGTCTGTGCCGAGTAAGGCCTCGACACTAAGCGCCGTCGCAATGTCTGCAAGGGTGCAAAGTTCGTGAAGATCGGTGATTGCCAAGAGCAACATGCCGAGCATGCCGTCGGTGCCGTTGATGAGTGCCAAGCCTTCTTTTTCGCGCAACAAAATTGGTTTGATGTTGTTTTCATTGAGCACATCAATTGATGGTCGACGGCGACCCGATTTGTCGAAGACCTCACCTTCGCCCATGAGTGCGAGAGCACAATGTGACAACGGTGCAAGATCGCCACTGCAACCGAGCGAGCCGTACTCATAGACAACAGGCGTGATCGATGCATTAAGCATCGCCGCCATTGTTTCGGCAACAACTGGTCGAACTCCGGTTGCTCCGCTGCAAAGAGTACGAAGTCGCAACAACTGCATTGCGCGCACCACCTCGGTCTCGACGACATCACCCATGCCTGCGGCATGTGAACGAATCAGCGATTGTTGCAAAGCAACTCGATCGCTCAGGGCGATGTGTTTTGTTGAAAGTGCACCAAAACCAGTTGAGATGCCATAGACCGGCTGATCAGACTTGGCGAGATCTTCAACAATTTTGCTTGATCGCGCGATGGCTTCTAACGCACTTGGGGTAATTTCGACTTGAGCACTCTCGCGGGATACTTTGACGACCGATTCGCGGTCAAGACCCGAAGTATTAATCAAAACTTTCGCATTTGTCACGAGAGAACTCTAGTTCTCGCGCACGCTTTTGAAAAAAGTTAGACCGACTTGCTGTAAACGGGTTGATCGTATGGCTTAAACGTGAATCGGCGTATGAGTTCGAGATAGCCGCCTTTGTAGAGCGAATCAATTTTTTCGGCACGTTCGTATGCGCCGGTTCGCTTGGCAACTTCGGGCACTTCATACCACGGTGCTGAGGGTTCGTCGTGGTGGGCTATGTGCAAGTTGTTGTTGAGCATAAGTAAGCCCATTAGCCGACCAGCATCGATCATTGCGGTGCGGGTTGACTCGTTGTCAAGAGTTTTGTGTTCGGCAAACGATCGCATCATATTTAATGAGTGTGAGCCGAACACGCCACCAATTAGATATTCGACCATTGACATGCCAGCCAAATTGTTGACGATAAAGACGATTGCAAAAAGTGCAGGAATGTGCAGCATCCATGCGGCGCGGGCATTGCCGACATTGCGTACGGCGCGCCAAGCGTCGGCAATGAAATATTGAACTGCGCGAACGACCGACCAAACGGTTAAACGAAAAGCAAGAGTGCGATTAGCCCAGTAAATCGAGCGAAAGAAGCGACCAGATGTTTGCCAATTTTCGGGCATCGCGTAGTAGCTCTCGGTGTCGAGTTGTGGGTGGGTGAGTGTTGTGTTGTGATGGCTGATGTGGTCGCGTTTGAACGACAAAAATGGAACCCACATAGTTACAGAGAGTGAAGCGAGTGCGGCGTTAAGTTTTGAATTGCGAAACGGGTG
>JANRBC010000077.1 GCA_030727685.1 Ilumatobacteraceae bacterium | reverse complement strand
CTCGCTAATTGCTCGAGTCGATCAGCGCGGCGCGCAACAGCAATCACATGAACTCCTGATGTTGCAAGTTGCATCGCCATCTCGTGGCCAATGCCGCTTGATGCTCCAGTCACCAACGCACAGGTGAACGGATATTTCGCCATGACGATGCTCGCTAGTGAGCAGAGCCTGTCGAACCACCCGCGTTGCCCATGCCACCAGCCGCCGCCAATCGCGCATGCGCACGACGCAAGTCAGCCTCAACTGTCGCATCATGTTCGCCACGCATCGCTGTTTGCGCTCGCTCTTGAGCAGCACGCGCACGAGCGACATCAATGCTCTCAGCAAGTTCGGCACTGTCCGACAAGATCGTCACATGATCTGGCGCCACATCGACGAAACCGCCGTGGACCGCCAAATCTTGAACCTTGCCGTCAGTCAAATAAATGCGCGTATGGTTTTCGACAAGCGCACCCAAAAAAGTTGTGTGACCAGGCAAGAAAGCAATTTCGCCGCCCTGCAAAGTGCGAGTGATCACTTGGCGTGCTTCACCAGAAAACAAAACGCGTTCTGGTGAAACCACCTCAACTCTGAGTGACTTGTTATCAGCCATGTCGATTGAAACTTACGCTGCCGAATCTTGCAACGCTTTGGCCTTCGCCAAAACTTGGTCAACACCACCGACGTTCAAGAAAGCCTGCTCTGGCACATCATCAAGTTCGCCCTTGATGATCGCTTCGAAACTTTCAACGGTCTGTGCAGTCGGCACGTATTCACCCTTAACGCCGGTGAAAACTTCAGCAACATAGAACGGCTGGGACAAGAAACGCTGCACCTTGCGAGCGCGCGAAACAGTCATGCGGTCTTCTTCTGAGAGTTCATCCAAACCAAGAATCGCAATGATGTCTTGCAACTCTTTGTAGCGCTGCAAGATTTCTTGCACGCGACGCGCCACGTTGTAGTGACGATCGCCGACAGTTTCTGGCGTCAAAATCGTTGACGTTGAAGCGAGTGGGTCTACCGCTGGGTAAATGCCCAACGATGCGATTTGTCGCGACAACTCGGTTGTTGCATCCAAGAAAGCAAACGTCGTGAACGGTGCTGGGTCGGTGTAGTCGTCAGCAGGCACATAAACAGCCTGCAACGACGTAATCGAACGACCGCGCGTCGATGTAATTCGCTCTTGCAACTGACCCATTTCGTCGGCAAGCGTCGGCTGATAACCCACGGCTGACGGCATACGACCGAGCAGCGTCGAAACTTCAGAACCTGCTTGAACGAAACGGAAGATGTTGTCAACGAACAACAACACGTCTTGGTTTTTCACGTCACGGAAATATTCGGCCATTGTCAAAGCCGAAAGCGCGACGCGCAAGCGCACGCCTGGTGGCTCGTCCATTTGACCGAACACGAGCGCTGCTTTTTCGAACACGCCCGACTCTTCCATTTCAAGACGCAAGTCGGTGCCTTCTCGGGTTCGCTCACCAACACCGGCGAACACCGACACACCACCGTGCTTCGATGCCACGCGGTTGATCATCTCGGTGATCAAAACGGTCTTACCTACACCTGCACCACCGAACAAACCGATTTTTCCACCAGCAAGATATGGCGTGAGCAAGTCAATAACTTTGATGCCTGTTTCGAACTGGCGCTTCGATGGTTCGAGCGTGTCGAATGCAGGTGCTGGACGGTGAATTTCCCATCGCTCAACATCTTTGAAATCATCGTTGTTGCCGTCAAGGCAGTCGCCCCACACGTTCCATACGTGGCCAAGAGTCTTGTCACCAACCGGCACGGTGATGCCGCGGCCAGTGTCACGCACTGGCGTGCCACGACGAAGACCGTCGGTTGGCTTCATGCAGACTGCACGCACACGACTCTGACCGAGTTGCTGAGCAACTTCAGCCAAAATTACGTTCGGCTTGCCATCAACTGTGACTGTGAACTCGAGCGCTTGATTAAGTTCTGGCAACGACCCGCGCGGAAACTCAACGTCGATAACCGGACCAGCAATGGCGACTACTCGCCCATCTTTGCGGTCTGTGTTTGTTGCTGTGCTCATTTTTTCTCCCTTTTAATTTCGCTTAAAACTTCGTAACTAACTACTTGCCATCTCACGAACTACATCATCTTTGTTGTCAGAGCCAAGCGCCTCGGCGCCACTGACGATTTCCATAATTTCTGTGGTGATCGAATCTTGACGCGCACGGTTCATGATTCGCGACAAGTTCTTGATCAACTCTTCGGCGTTATCTGTCGCCGACTTCATCGCACGCTGACGAAATGCATGCTCGCTTGCTGCCGCATTCAACAAAGCCGCATAAATTCGGGCCTCAACATATCGCGGCAACAAAGTTTGCAAAATCAATTCAGGATCTGGTTCGAACTCATAACTCGCACCCGCAGCCGACTTGCCGTCGCCGCCCGCAATAACATCACGTTCGAGTGGCACGAGTGGGCGTCGCACAACTTCTTGTCGACCTGACGAGACGAACCGCGTATAAACCAACTCGACGCGATCAACTTCGCCACTCAAATACAAATCAACGACGAACTGGCCGATCGCTTTGGCATTCTCATATCTCGGAGCATCAGAAAAACCAGTGAAACTCTTCGACGTTTTATATTGACGAAACCTGAAATAGTTCTCAGCCTTGCGACCAACTGGCACGACAAGATAACTCTTTGATGCCAACACATCGGCTTTCACTTCGCCTTCGGTGGCGCGCAAGATGCCGGCGTTGTAGCCACCACACAAACCACGGTCTGCAGTGATTGCGACGTAGCAAGTCGTGCGAATCTCAGGTCGCGCCTTCAAAAACGCTGACGAGTTTCCGGCACCACCAGCAGCCAAATCTTTCACGACTTCAGTGATTCGCTCGCTGTATGGCACGGCGGCAGCAACTCGCTGTTGGGCTTTGACAATGCGCGAGCCAGCGATCAATTCCATTGCGCGCGTGATCTTCTTGGTCGCTAAAACCGATCTGATCCGACTGCGCAATATGCGCTCTTGCCCGCCTGCCATTTTGGTTTAGACCTACTCAGTCGCGAGCGTTTTTGCGCTCGCTGCTTCGCCAGTTTCACCAGCATCAGTTTTTGTTGGATCAACAGCGCCCGCTTTTTTGGTCGGCACAAAGCCAGCCTTAAACGCAGCAACGATTGATGCCAAATCTTTTGGCACGTCTGCTTTTGGTTCTTGGCGAATGCCCGAAAGCAAACCAGCATGACGCGAGCGCATGTGCTCGAGAAGTTCGTTCTCAAAGCGTCGCACATCGCCAACCGGAATGTCGTCAAGATAACCCTTGGTGCCCGCAAAAATCGAAACAACTTGTTCTTCGACTGGCATCGGCGAGTTAAGCGGTTGCTTCAACAACTCAACCAAGCGATAGCCACGCTCAAGCTGCGCTTTTGAAATCGCGTCGAGTTCGCTACCGAAAGTTGCAAATGCTTCGAGTTCGCGAAACTGCGCCAAGTCAAGTTTCAAAGTACCTGAAACGCTCTTCATCGCTTTGATCTGCGCAGCGCCACCTACACGGCTAACTGAGATACCTACGTCAACTGCCGGACGAACACCCGACTTAAACAAGTTGTCTTGCAAATAAACCTGGCCGTCAGTAATTGAAATTACGTTGGTCGGAATATACGCAGATACGTCACCAGCTTTTGTTTCGATCACGGGTAGCGCAGTCAACGAACCGGCACCGCGCTCATCGCTCAACTTCGCCGCGCGCTCAAGCAAACGACTGTGCAGATAGAACACGTCGCCTGGGTAGGCTTCACGACCTGGTGGACGACGCAACAACAACGCAATTTGGCGATAAGCCTCTGCTTGCTTCGACAAGTCGTCGTAGACAACAAGTGCGTGCTCGCCGTTTTCCATCCATTGCTGACCGATTGCGCAACCTGCATACGGTGCCAAGTATTTAAACGGCGCAGGGTTTGAAGCCGGCGCGGCAACAACAACTGTGTATTCGAGCGCACCGTATTGGCGTAGAACTTCAACCGTTTGTGCAATCGTCGAACCTTTTTGACCAATCGCTACATAAATACACTTCACGCCCAAACCGCGTTGGTTAAGAATCGTGTCGATAGCAACTGTCGTTTTGCCGGTCTTGCGGTCACCGATGATCAGTTCGCGTTGACCGCGACCAATCGGAGTCATCGCGTCAATTGCTTTGATACCAGTTTGCAGCGGTTCGTGCACCGGCTTTCGACCCATGATGCCTGGCGCCTGCACTTCAACTCGGCGCATCGTCGCACCAACAATGTCGCCCTTGCCGTCGATCGGCTGGCCAAGTGCGTTGACAACTCGACCCAACATGGCATCGCCAACTGGCACCGACAAAATTCGACCGGTTGCTTTTACAGTTTGATTTTCTTCAATCGATTCCGCTTCACCGAGCACAACAACACCGATCGAATCTTCATCAAGATTCAATGCCAGGCCGACAGTGCCGTCTTCAAATTCGAGCAACTCGTTAACTGCGCAATCTGGCAAGCCGCTTACGCGTGCAATACCGTCACCAACTTGAGTGACACGACCGACGGTACGTGCTTCGACCGACG
>JANRBC010000076.1 GCA_030727685.1 Ilumatobacteraceae bacterium | reverse complement strand
GAAAAGTGAGTTTGTGGTTCGGCGCCCACATTGCTAACTCGCAGAGTTTTTCGATTACGCCGTTGTCGAGCGCCCGATCTTTGTCGACCATCATGTCTGTGCGCCGCGCCCGCACCAGTTCTCTCAACTCTTCAAAGTTCATAATCTTTAATCAGTGCACAATGTGCGCGCGGACACGGGGGTGGAACAGTCGAATCACTTTGGTCACACGATCGAGTTGGCGCTGGGTTCGAGCATTTCGTCGACTCACTAATTGCCCCAATTCGATGATTCGATTGGTTGTCTCATCGTCTATCTGGCGGTTTTCTTTGCAGGCGTTGCCAAGCCGAAGTAGCAGGTCACCACGCTCATAAACAGCGCAAATCATCGCAAATTTAGCAATCATCACCGAGTCGCCTGAGTCGGCAATTCTTTCTGGCGTTCTCATGAATAATGCATCACTGAATGTTGCTTGGCCTAAGCCGTTGTAAGTATTCGGGGACCAACGATAAATGTAAGTGAAGTCAATAAATTCAAAACCAGCCGTTCGCAAAAATGAAAAGACTTCGTCGAAAAGTGGTTGACTTTTATATAGTTCGCAAAACTCAACTTCAATATCAATTGCGATACCGTGCGCGAGGCTATTTGTTGCGCCACGTAGCACGTCTAGTTCGGCACCTTGCACATCGAGTTTCAGGACATCGAAGTTGGTGTTCAACTGCTGCGCGACTCTGTCCACTGTTTCACAAGGCATCTTCAGCTTGTCGACAACATCGTTGCGTTCTGGTTCAGGAAACAAGTCGATAAATGGACGGTTGGGTTCATAAATTGACGAAGCCATCGGCTTGCGACAAAGATTCAAAATCACTTCGCCCTCAGAGTGCCAAAGAGCTTTGGTTATTAGAGTTTCTGAGTTGTACGCCGAAGCACTACTTGACTTGAAAACGCTCGTGGTTGAACGTGAGTCAGGTTCAACTGCAAAGTAGTCAATGTGATTCTTGAATTTAGACCAGCGATCGTATGCGCCGTTGGCAGCGCCGACATCTAAGAGAGAGATTGTCGTTGAACCTATTATTTTTTGAATCAGCAAAGATTGTTGTTTGTCAAACGATTTAGTCGCGAGACTTTTAATTGCTTGCTTGAATGTCGACATTGCCATTGGTTTAGTTTTTGTGGAGGGCTGAGTTGAGGCCGCCCCACGAGCCGGTGCGTTGAGAGGCTTCGACGGCGCCGGTTTGGCTGTTGCGACGGAACAATAAGTTGTTGGCGCCAGACAGTTGGCGAGCTTTGACGATTGTTGCGTCAGGAAGTTTGACCAAAGTGCCGCCCGTGACATAAAGACCTGCTTCAATAATGCAATCGTCGCCAAGACTGATGCCCAGACCACTGTTGGCGCCGAGCAGACATCGCTTACCGACACGAATAACTTCTTTGCCGCCGCCCGAGAGCGTGCCCATGATTGAAGCACCGCCACCGATATCTGAGCCATCGTCGACAATGACACCAGCAGAAATTCGACCTTCGACCATCGATGTGCCGAGTGTGCCGGCATTGAAATTGCAAAAGCCTTCGTGCATCACGGTTGTGCCCGGTGCAAGATGAGCGCCAAGGCGCACGCGAGACGCGTCGGCGATACGCACCCCACTCGGCACGACATAGTCGGTCATGCGGGGAAACTTGTCAACGCCATGAATCGTCAGATGTTCGCCGCGGCGGCGCAGATTGAAAGTGACTTCGTCAATTTGCTCGATCGGTACAGCGCCGAGTGAAGTCCAGGCGACATTTGCGAGTAAACCAAAAATGCCGTCGAGGTTCAACGAATTTGGCAACGCCAAGCGGTGAGACATTAGGTGCAGTCGCAAGTATGCGTCGGTGGCATCGCGTGGTGCAGCACTCGTATCTATCGAGACATTGACCGGCACGATGCCAACACCTCGACGGGGATCAGTGTGCGCTTCGGGCAAAGATGACAAAAACTCATCGGGCGCTACTTCGCCCCAGCCAAGTTTGCGAAAAAAGACATCGAGAACTGCGTCATTTGGTGCGACGGTTGCGACCCCGACACCCCAAGCGAGTTTCGTCGTGCTCATTATTCGAATACCTCTGGTCGTAATGTCGGAAACAGAATTACATCTTTGATGCTGGCTGCACCACTCAACAACATAACCAAACGATCGATGCCAATGCCGAGACCGCCCGTTGGTGGCAGACCAAACTCGAGCGCACGCAAATAATCTTCATCGATGGTGCCAGCCTCGAGATTGCCGGCAAGTTTTGATTTTGCCTCTTCGTTGAAGCGCTCACGTTGTTCGATTGGGTCATTTAATTCGCTGAAGCCGTTGGCGAGTTCATGGGTGCCGACGAACAATTCGAATCTTTCAGTCAAGAATGGGTCGTTGCGATCGACGCGGGCAAGCGGAGAGATTTCAACCGGGTGACCAGTCACGAATGTTGGTTCAATCAAAGTCGATTCGGACTTCTCGGCAAAAATTTCTTCGATGATGCGACCAGAACCCCAACGTGCCTCGACGTTGATGTTGTTCTTCTTGGCGACTGCACGAAGCGAGTCAACTGATTGCGAAGGATGAACTTTTTCGCCGACTGCCTCGCTAGCAAGGTCAATCATTCGAACCCGACGCCACGGTTTGGCAAGGTCGCACTCTGTGCCACGAATGTTTACGGTCGTCGTACCGAGTGCGTCAAGTGCAGCATTGCGAATCAGCACCTCGGTGAGATCCATCACGTCTGTATGGTCAGCAAATGCTTGGTAAGACTCCATCATCGTGAATTCAGGATTGTGGCGTGTCGAAATGCCCTCGTTGCGAAATACGCGGCCGATTTCAAACACACGCTCCATGCCGCCAACGATCAATCGCTTTAGATGCAACTCGAGGGCGATGCGCAAAAAGAGTGGCATGTCAAGAGTATTGTGATGCGTAAGAAACGGCCGAGCCTGCGCGCCGCCAGCTTCGATATGTAGAACAGGTGTTTCTACTTCGATGTAGTCGCGCTCACGAAGCGTTCGACGAAAACTAGCGATAGTTGCGTGTCGCACTTCGAAGACTCGACGTGCTTCGTCGTTGACAATGAGGTCTGCATAACGTTGGCGGTATCGCGTATCGATATCTGTGAGGCCGTGAAATTTGTCGGGGAGTGGTCGCAAAGCTTTTGAAAGCAAATCGACGGCGGTCACTTTTATTGATAGTTCGCCTTTACGCGTCGTCATAACCGCGCCGTGAGCACCAACCCAGTCGCCGAGATCTAAATTATTGATCGCGTCAAATTGCGCATCGCCAACCGTTGCTTTTGAAACAAACAACTGGATCTCAGCGCTTCGATCTTTAATCGTGATGAAAATTAGTTTTCCTTGGTCGCGCTTGAGCATTATGCGACCCGCAACTGCTGCGATTGTCTCTGTTTCTGATCCGGCTTCTAGTGATGCAAACGTTTCACGCAATTCGCCGAGCGTGTGCGTTCGGTCGAACCGATATGGATAAGGGTTCGAACCCGAACCGCGCAGTTCGTTGACTGCATTCAGCCGACGAGAGCGCTCAATCGCAAAGCCGCTGGCGCGTTCAGCCTCAGACTTCTGTTCGACTGGCTGTTCTTGAGTAGCTGGTTTTTCGGTCACTTTTCTCGCTTCGTAAAAATTGTTGCTTTGCTGATGTTCAACTGTAATTCAGCGCTGCGGCTAACTACGAAGAGGTTATTCAATGACCAGCAGTACATCGCCGCTGCCGACGGTGTCACCAGCCTTGCAATTGATTTTAGAAACGGTGCCTGCTTTGTCTGCCTGAATCTGGTTTTCCATTTTCATTGCCTCAAGCACGAGAACTGCATCACCTTGAGCAACGGTTTGGCCCTCGGTTACAAGCACTTTGATTACGGTGCCTTGCATCGGGGCTGTGATCGTGCCACTTGCAGCACCTGCCGATTGGCTCGCACCACGAGATGCTGACCGAGTTTTTTGTGCAGTTGGCGCCGTACCACCTACGGGCGGCACCCAGACTTTGACATCAAATCGCTTTCCGTTGACTTCGACGACTGTGCTCTTCTCAACTAGGCCCTCACTATTTTGCTGAGTCTCACCCGTGGTCGACACGAGATTTGAGAGATCGAGTTTTTCTTCGACCCATTTCGTCGAGTGTTTTGTGGCGGCGAAGTCAGGATGTCGCAAAATCGCGAGATCAGCTTCGATTGTTGTGTGTAAGCCTTCAATTTTTGTTTCTTCAAGCGCGCGAATAGTTCGAGCAATCGCTGACTCACGGTCTTTGCCCCAAACAATTAGCTTGCCGACCAAATTGTCGTAGTACTGGCTGACTGTGTCACCTGATTCGTAGCCGCCGTCAAAACGCACACCGAAACCGTCGGGGGTTGTCAGTTTTGTGATCGTGCCTGGTGACGGCAAGAACTTGCCGCCGGTTGGATTCTCAGCATTGATTCGCACCTCTATTGCGTGTCCGCGACGCGATGCCAAAACTTGCTTTTGAGTCATCGGCAATTTTTCGCCTGCGGCAACTCTGATTTGCCACTCAACTAGATCGATGCCAGTGATCAATTCGCTGACTGGGTGTTCGACTTGCAGGCGAGTGT
>JANRBC010000075.1 GCA_030727685.1 Ilumatobacteraceae bacterium | reverse complement strand
TAATGGCATATCAAGCTGAATACATCTGGATAGACGGCGTCGAACCAACGCCAACTTTGCGATCGAAAACAAAGATCATCGAAAATGGCACCAAAGCTTTGCCAATTTGGGGATTCGACGGTTCTTCGACAAGCCAAGCAACCGGCGAAGCATCAGACTGTGTTTTGAATCCGGTATTTAGTTGCAAAGATCCGATTCGCGGCGGAAAAAACGTTCTCGTCATGTGCGAAGTTCTTGTTGCTTCGACGGGCAAACCGCACCCAACTAACACGCGCGCGCATTGTGCCGAAACTGCCAAGCGATATGCAGATCAAAAAATGATTTACGGCATCGAACAGGAATACACAATGATGCGACTCAACGGTCGTCCATTTGGTTTTCCTGAACTTTCAGGTGAACCAGCGCCGCAGGGTACTTACTATTGCGGCGTCGGAGCCGGCCGAGTAATGGGTCGAGAGATTGTCGAGATTCATACCGAGATGTGTCTCGAAGCGGGTCTGCACATCTCTGGAACAAACGCCGAAGTTATGCCTGGCCAATGGGAATTTCAAATTGGTCCTGTAGGTGCGCTTCAAGTCAGTGACGAGTTGCATGTTGCACGATGGTTGCTGCATCGCATCGCCGAAGATTACGACGTAGTCATCTCGCTCGACGCAAAACCTCAAAAAGGAGACTGGAACGGCGCAGGTTGCCACACCAACTTCTCGACAAAGGCAATGCGTTCGAACTATAAAGCGATCGATGATGCTTGCAAGGCACTCGGCAAACGAATCAACGAGCATGTCAGCAACTATGGACACGATATTGAAAGTCGTCTGACCGGCAAACACGAAACTGCCCCTTACAACAAGTTCAGTTACGGTGTTTCAAACCGTGGTGCATCTGTTCGAATTCCATGGCAGGTCGCGCGTGATCAAAAGGGTTATGCCGAAGATCGCCGGCCCAACGCAAATATGGATCCATACGTAGTTACCCAGTTGATTCTTGAAACTGTGTGCGGTCAATCTTCGCCTACAAAGAGCGCCACAAAAAAGAAGCCAAAGGCGACGACAAAGAAAAAGGCGAAAAAGAAGTAAGCACGAATCTGTAATCCCAAATATCCCAATAATCCAATAGTCCTGCCGCCGTTGCCCGAGTGAAACTCGAGGTTGCGGCGGCAGACTGTATTTATGCAAATCGAGCGAAAAGAGCGCTGAGATGATTGAGCAGCAACGCGATTATGTACTTCGCACAGTTGAAGAGCGCGGCATTCGCCTGGTTCGTTTATGGTTCACCGATGTTCTCGGCAACCTGAAGAGTTTTGCAATCAGCCCCGCCGAAATGGAGAACGCCCTCAATGACGGCATGAGTTTTGATGGCTCGGCGATTGATGGTTTCAGTCGTGTGCAAGAAAGCGATGTTTTGGCCTTGCCCGACCCAAACACATTTGAGGTTCTACCGTGGGTCGACCCTAAAGGTGCTGAAGCCCGGGTATTTTGCGACATCGCAAAACTTGACGGCACGGCATTCGACGGCGACCCTCGACAAGTGTTGCGACGCAACTTAAACAGCGCTCGAGAACTTGGTTATCAGTTCTATATCGCGCCCGACATCGAATACTTTTACTTCGATCCGCCCAAAGTTGACTCACGACCAGTGCCACTCGACGAAGGTGGCTTCTTCGATCTAACAAGCAACGACATCACTAGTTCGTTGCGCAAAGAAACAATTCGAACTCTCGAGACAATGAGCATCCCGGTCGAATACAGCTTTCACGAAGACTCACCTAGTCAGCACGAAATTGATTTGCGCCACACAGATGCCTTGACGATGGCCGACAGCGTGATGACATTTCGACTTGTCGTCAAAGAAATCGCCGCTCTTCACAATGTGCATGCAACTTTCATGCCCAAGCCACTTGAAGGCGTGCAAGGTTCGGGCATGCACCTTCACTTAAGTTTGTTTAAAGACGAACAAAACGCTTTTTACGACAGTGAAGACCCATACAACTTGTCGGTCACGGCAAAACAATTCATGGCGGGTCTGCTGCGACATGCCGCAGAGATAACTGCAGTTACCAACCAAAATGTAAACAGTTACAAGAGACTTGTGCCAGGCTTCGAAGCACCGGTTCATATCTCATGGGCGCGCAATAATCGCAGCGGCTTGATTCGTGTGCCAATTGCCAAACGAAACAGCGAACAAGCAACGCGCATCGAATATCGATCGCCCGATCCGGCGTGCAATCCTTATCTTGCCTTTTCGGTAATTCTCGCCGCTGGTTTGCGGGGTATTCAAGAGGGTTACGAACTTCCAACTGAGGCCGACTCAAATTTGTTCGAAATGGGCGACGACATGTTGGCCAAACTCGGCATCGAGCAGTTGCCTCAGTCGCTTTCTGACGCGTTGCGTGTAATGGAGCGATCAGAACTTGTCGCTGAAGCACTCGGTGAGCATATTTTTGAGTGGTTTTTGCGCAATAAACGCGCTGAATGGCGTGGCTATAAAACTCATATCAGCCAATACGAATTGAACCGCTATCTTCGGTCGCTTTAAAGTTGACCATGCCTAGCGACGACGAAAAACTGCTCGCAGTATTTCCAGATCCGGCGCCGATCGACGTTGCTCGAACACTCGACCTCTCGGGTTATTCGTGGAAGGCGATCAATTCAAGCCAGGCATTAGACAAGCTTGAACCAAGTTCGGGATGGTTTGGCGCAGTAGTTGACTGCAGCCAAGACCCAGAGTCAGCATGGGCGATCTGTCGTGCGTTGCGCCGACGCGAAAATCGTGCTGATCGCATCATCGTTTTGGTATCTGGCGCACAACTCGCCGACCTCGAAATGCGTGACGACTTGTTTGACGACTTTTGTCTCGCGCCAATCCACCCTCGCGAGCTCGACTCTCGACTTCGCCATTTGTTTTACACCGAGATGGCAGCGTCTCGTGAGTCACTTATTGAGTACAGCGGATTGATACTCAACACTGAAACTTATCAAGCGTCATTTGGCGGCAAGCCACTTGATTTGACCTACATGGAATATGAACTATTGAAATTTCTGGCGCAAAACCCCGGAAAGGTTTTCAGTCGAGAAGTTTTGCTGTCTCGAGTTTGGGGATACGAATATTACGGCGGTGCTCGAACAGTCGACGTTCATATTCGCCGACTTCGCGCCAAACTAGGCGAAGAGCATGCCAACCTGATCGAAACCGTTCGCAGTGTTGGCTACCGCTTTGGCCAATCTAAGTGGGGGTAAAACTCGCAATTGCCTGCGAGACTTAAGGATCTAATGACTACAAAATCAGTTGAAACTCAACTCGATCTAAGCCTGACCGGCATGTCATGCAATGCATGTGCGATGACAATCGAAAAAGGACTCAAAAAGATTCCAGGTGTTCAAGCATCTGTCAATTACGCCACCGAGTCTGCACGCGTTAGTTTCTCAAACAAAGAAACGAGCACCAACGAAATAATCAACGTGGTCAAGTCACTCGGGTACAACGCACGTCTGCTTGAGAACACAACCACCGAAATGCTCGAGGCCGAGGTCAGCGAACGTGTCTCGATGCTCTTGACTCGACTTACAGTGTCGATAATTTTTGGACTTCCGGTTGTGGTTATTTCAATGTTTCCTGCACTGCAGTTTAAAAACTGGCAGTGGCTTGCATTTGCTTTGAGCCTTCCAGTTGTCACTTGGGGTGCTTGGCCGTTTCATCGTGCCGCACTGATGAACGCCCGACACCGCGCGACCACAATGGACACACTGATCTCGATCGGCGTATTTGCATCGGCAGTCTGGTCGATATGGGCGATCGTTTGGGGTGATGCAGTTGAGCATGTCTATCGCGGGTCATCTCATGCGATGAACATGACGGGCATTGTGATGAAGTCTGGCGACAGTACTCACATTTATTTAGAGGTCGCTGTGGCAGTAACGATTTTTCTACTTGCCGGCAGATACTTTGAGGCTCGCGCAAAGAACCGCGCCGGTGATGCATTGCGTTCGCTACTGGCGCTCAACGCTAGAACAGCAACCGTCATTCGCGACGCAAAAGAACTAGAAATTGATGCGTCGCAGGTGCGTGTAAACGATCTGATGGTTATTCGACCCGGTGAAATCATTCCGGCAGATGCGATTGTTGTCGAAGGTAATTCGTCGTTAGATGTTTCGATGTTGACCGGCGAAAGTGTGCCAACAGATGTTGCACCAGGTAGCGAAATCGTCGGCACGACCGTCAATCTGACTGGTCGATTGCTGGCGCGCGCAACGCATGTCGGTTCAGAAACAACTTTTGCGCAAATTACCCGTCTCGTACGTGACGCCCAATCGACTAAGGCCCCAGTTCAGAAACTTGCCGACCGTGTAAGCAGTATTTTCGTTCCAACCGTCATTGGTTTGTCTATTGCAACATTTATTGCATGGTTTTTCTTGGGTGACTCGACAACATTTGCATTCACAGCAGCGGTGTCTGTTTTGATTATTGCGTGTCCGTGCGCACTTGGTCTTGCTACACCAACTGCGCTAATGGTCGGCAGCGGACGTGCTGCGCAGATGGGCATCGTTATCAAAGGTGTTGATGTCCTGCAAAGCACACGGCGAATTGACACCGTCGTATTTGACAAAACCGGCACTCTCACCACCGGTGTAATGCAATTAGTCGATGTTTGTGTCGCACGAGGAACAAGCCGAGATGAAGTTCTCAAATTTGCCGGAGCGCTCGAGCATGCCAGCGAGCACCCTGTCGCGCGTGCAATCGCCAATGCCGCACGCAAAGAACTTGGCGTCTTGTCAGATGTGAGCGATTTCGTTTCTTCACCAGGTATGGGCACTGCAGGTTTAGTCGAGTCACGAAAAGTTATGGTCGGACGAGAGTCGTTGTTTAGCGACTCGCAGGTAATCATTCCGGGTGATTTGCGCGACGCGCTCGCTCTGGCACGCAGTGCTGGAAATACCGCAGTTCTCGTTGTGATTGACGGGCTCGTAAAAGGTGTGTGCGTTGTCGCCGATCAACCAAAACCCACCAGCGCACAGGCAATTGCAGAACTAAAAAGACTTGGTCTTCGATCTGTTTTGTTGACGGGCGACAATGATGCAACTGCTGCAGCAATCGCCCTGCAAGTTGGTATAGAAAACGATGAACAACACGTAATAGCCGGCGTTCTACCGAGCGAGAAAGTTCGCGTTGTGGCCGACCTTCAAGATCGCGGTTACGCAGTAGCGATGGTCGGTGACGGCGTCAATGATGCCGCAGCACTTGCTCAAGCCGATGTCGGCATAGCCATGGGCACCGGCACTGACGTGGCGATGCATGCAAGTGACTTGACGATCATTAGCGGTGATTTGCGCCTTGTCGCTGACGCAATTTTGTTATCGCGAGCGACATTGCGCACAATTACTGCAAATGTGTTTTGGGCTTTCGCCTACAACACTGCCGCTATTCCGCTTGCCGCACTCGGTTATCTGAACCCAATGTGGGCAGCATTAGCAATGGCGCTATCCAGCATCTTTGTGGTCACAAATAGTTTGCGCCTTCGCTCGACAAAACTCACGCCACACACTGCGTTCGTGCACGCAACTCGCTAATCGCCATAGCGCGCCAAGCACGAGCGGTGCGCTCAGCGATGCCATATTGTTTGGCGATAACAGCAGCGGTGTCACCATTTGCAACTGCTCTCAAAACTGCAACATGTCTAGGAGCAATACCTTGACTAATCGCTATGTTGATCAAACTTTCTAAACTCACCTGAGGGGCGAACTCGCTTGTTTCTGGTTCGGCCACAAGTTCAGCCAACAAATTTGGCTCAACAGCAAACATTTTTACTTTCTTTGCTCGGTTGGCCTGAACAAACGCAAAGTATTCACTATCGAGAACAAGGTTTGAAGCAACTTTATTTGGGCGACGATGCCATGGATATTGTCGAATGACTGTCCATGCAGTTGGCAATACTTCTGCTATCGCGGCATCGACTCCGCCGTCGATGATTTGTCCGCGGCGACGCGCAATCGCGACAAGCGGTGGCAAAATTCGTTGCAGCACAATACGCGCAGCGAGTTCGTCTTCACTGGCCCGCTTGACGAGTTGCCACAAATAATTATCACCCTGCGAGTCATCGCGAGCAGTGTTGAAACCGGCGCGAACAAGAACTTGATCTAAGTTCGTCACTTTCTTGCCAGGCAAGCTCCAAGAGTTGACTGCATCAACTTCTTTTCGTCGCGCACTGATCAACTGCCACTCTTTTACCAGTTTGGAAACTGGGCTATTCGAGCGCTGGGTTAAACCAGTGCTCCAAACCAACTGCTGTGAATCTTGAATTTGGGTCATGCCCCAAATCGTTGAAAACTGATTTCACCGCTGGTGCAACCTCAAGACTCACCGGAGGTCTCACCCAACAGAACTCCGGCAAACATTCAGGCGAAATTACGGTGCATACTTGTTGGATGCGAATCAATCTGCCGTCCGGAACCGCCTGCGAAATTGATAAAACCGTTGCCAATCCGAAAATGGGTCTGGTGATTGCGCCCGATATTTTCAGTTTGCGCCCTCTTTACGACGATCTTGTGAAGCGGCTCGCTGCTGATTGGCAAATGGCTGTTTGTGCAGTCGAACCGTTTCCAGGCTTGCAACTTGGCCCAGAAATTGAACCTAGATTTGCCGCAGTATCTTCACTCGACGACGAAAAACACTTGCAAGACTTGCATGATGCCGCAGATGCACTCGGCACCGCTGAGGTCGGTTTAATTGGTTTTTGTATGGGCGGAATGTATTGCTTCAAAACAGCGCGCTCAAAGCGATTCAAAAAAATTGTTTCTTTTTATGGAATGATCAAAATTCCTGATGGATGGAAAAGCCCGACACAAGGTGAGCCCATCGAATATTTAAAGGCCGGAGATTCTCAACGTGTCTTGGCAATCATCGGAGGCAAAGATCACTACACACCGCCTGCCGACGTTGCCGAGTTAACGAAATTAAAAATAGAAACTCAGATTTACCCCGATGCCGAGCATGCGTTCGCCCATGACGCTTCTCGCCCTTCGCACCGTGCGCAAGATGCAGCCGATGCTTTTAGCCGAACCAAAACTTGGCTCTTGAGTTAGGCAGTTAACTCGCGCGAAACTCGAGTTTTGCGCGCATCAAAATGTGATAGCGACGATCGTGTTGCTCGATCCATCCGAGGCGAATAAAACTCGCGATTGCTTTGTTCACGCGTTCACGTGACGCACCGACCATGCCTGCAAGTTCTTCTTGGGTGATCGGCAAGACGAATTCATCTTTTCCATTTGAGAGTTCAAGCAATCGTTTCGCGGTTCTGCCTGTCACGTCAAGAAATACGCTGTCTGACAAGACTTCGTCCATGGTTCGCAAGCGCCTGGCCAGAAGTTTCGTAACGCCCCACAACATCGACGGATTTGACTCAAGTTGCTCATGCACTGACTTGTAAGCAATTTCTAAAACCGATGAAGGTTCAATTGCTCTGGCCATCGCACTGCGAGCACCGCCATCAAGCAAACCGAGTTCGCCAAACAAATCGCCACGCTCCATAAGTGCGAGCATGCTTTCACGACTGTCAAGCGGTCGGTTGCCAATCGCGATTGCGATTCGTCCCGATAACACGACGTACATCGACTCTGGTTTGTCGCCTTCATTAAACAGCACATCTCCACGTTGAAGATTTTTGGTCTCACCGCTCGAAACAATCATTGCCAAGACCTCATCAGATGTCTCAGCGAAAAACTCACTACCTTTTAGAAGTTCATCGTGTCCCATAAGGTATTGACGGTACTACCCTAAATAGGCGTGAACACCGTCTCAAAACAACGAGTAGGTGAAAAAATCTGGACGATTGTCGTCGCCGCTGGCTCAGGAACTCGTTTCGGCAGCCCCAAGCAATTTGCACTAATTAACGAGCGCCGAATCGTCGATTGGGCTGTTGAAACTGCCCGAATCACAAGCGATGGTGTCGTCGTTGTACTACCCGCAGATCAGGCCCAACGCGAGGGTGGCGTCGCAGGTGGCGCGACACGAAGCGCTTCAGTGAGATGTGGTCTGGCCGCGGTGCCACTAGATGCAACGATCATCTGCGTTCATGATGCCGCTCGCCCGTTTGCATCTGAATATTTGTTTGACGAAGTGATCGATGCTGTTTGCGCTGGCGCAGATGGCGCCGTGCCGGGTCTGCCGGTTGTAGACACAATTAAATTTATTGATGCATCGAATGTTGTTAAGTCAACGCCTGATCGAAATCAACTTGTCGCTGTACAGACACCACAAGCGTTTAGAGCCAGTGCCTTACGACAAGCGCATCAAAACAACCCCGAGGGCACCGACGATTCGACATTGGTTGAGACACATGGCGGCAAAGTTGTCGTTGTGATGGGCGATCCGTTGAATCGCAAGATCACCACGCCCGAAGATTTGAACTGGGCTCGCGCAATCTCGCGCGGCGAAGTGTAAGAATTTAAGCCGTGACGATGCGAGTACGAGTTGGCCAAGGATTCGATATCCATCGTTTTGTTGACACTGCCACCAACGACCGAAAACTCATTCTGGGTGGCGTGCATTTCGAAGGTGCGCGTGGGCTAATCGGTCACAGTGATGCTGATGTTGTTGCTCACGCAACAGCCGAAGCGATACTCGGCGCATGCGGTCTTGGAAATATCGGTGAACATTTTCCTGATAGTGACCCAAAATATAAAAATATCGACTCAATCAAATTGCTAGAGATAGTCGCAAAAATGGCAAGTGATCACAATTTCGAAATTGGCAATGTTGACTGCAGTGTTGTCTGTGAACAACCCAAGATTGCCCCGCATCGTGACGAGATGCAAAAAAAACTCTCGCTAGCCGCTGGCGCCACTGTCACAGTCAAAGGCCGACGCGCTGAAGGACTTGGTGCGATCGGTCGTGTTGAAGGCATCGCCTGCTGGGCCGTCGCAATCGTGACGCAGATCGAATAGAAGCCAGCAACAATGTCGAAAAATCCGAAGTCAAACAAACGAACAGGCCGCGCCAATAATCGTTACGCGAAGACTGGGTCAAAGCCGAGAAATCCGAACAGCCCGAAACATATAAACGTTGCGAGCCGCTCAAATCGCTATGCCAGCAGCAATCGACCATCACAAAAAGAGCACGGACTTGGTGGTGAACAAATAGAAGGAAGACAAGCTGTGCGCGAATTATTGCTCGGCCAGCGACGCAGGGTCCGTGAAATTTGGATTGCAACCGATATTGAGCCGAGTCCAGTTATTGACGACATCTTAGATTTGGCTCGCGATCAAAGAGTTCAAGTGATGAGTGTCTCGCGACGAGAAATCGAGCGCGAAGCACGCAGTGAAGCACCGCAAGGGGTTCTCGCCAAAGCTGACGCAATCGATGAAACTTTGCTTGCAGATTTGTTAGCTGAATCGCGTGATACACCATTGTTGTTGGTCGCTATTGACGGCGTCACCGACCCAGGAAACCTCGGTGCAATTTTGCGTTGCTGCGATGGTGCGGGTGTCGATGCCGTAATTTTGCCGCGTCATCGTGCTGTTCATGTAACGCCAACAGTGGCGAAGTCATCGGCTGGTGCAATTGAGTATTTGAGCATGTGTGTCGTTGGTGGTTTGCCAAGTGCGCTGGCAGAAATGAAGCAAGCCGGTGTGTTCATCGTCGGCCTCGACGACGCTGCCGAAAAGAATATTTTTGATATCGGCGAGACCGCCAAAGAATCAATTTGTTTAGTCCTCGGTGCAGAAGGTGCCGGTATGTCAAGGCTCGCACGCGAGCGTTGCGACCTGCTGGTCAATATTCCGATGCTCGGTTCGTTGTCTTCACTCAATGTTTCTGTTGCTGCAGCACTTGCAACTTATGAGATTGTTCGATCTCGCACTCGCAACAAATAGTCGTCTGGGTAGCGAATTCGACCGTACACTGAGTGCGCAATTAAGACGCCGGGGTAGCTCAGTGGCAGAGCAACCGCCTTGTAAGCGGTAGGTCGTGGGTTCAATCCCCACCCTCGGCTCAAAAACTAATTGAGGCAACTCGTTGGAGGTAAGTTATATGGGTATGAGCCAAGAACAATCACGCCCTCGTCGCGCCCCTTCTGAAAGTCGCCAAGCAAGTGGTACCACAAATGTGAATTCAACGCTGTCGATAATTATTGCTGTGCTGGCCGTTTTGCTTGGGTTTTTTATTCTCCGCGACATTCGCAGTGATCAAACTGGCCAATCATCAGTTGCCGCGACCGAAATAGTGACCGACTCTACAGAAACAACAATGGGCGAAGTTGTCGTGCCAACAACTTTGGTTTTGACATCATTTAAGATTCAGGTCACAAACGCATCAGGTATTTCAGGAAGCGCCGGACAGTTGACCACAGAACTTCAAGGTCGCGGTTACATCGTTCAGCCAGCAAACAATAAGAGCGAGATAACTCCGAAACAAACCGTCACGGTTGTTTATTATCTTTTGGGTAGCGAACAGGCTGCAGCCGCTGTAGCGAATGCTCTTGGCGGTGTAGGTATCGCTGCGATGCCTGCGCCGATTCCGACTGAATCCGGAAATCTTGGTGAAGCGACAGTTTTGATTCTTCTCGGCACAGACTTGGCAGGCAAGCCACTAGGTACAGGTGCAGCAGTGAGCGTGCCGGTCGTACCTGCAGTCCCGACGACCACAGGTTGAGAATCTAGCTAAAGCTTCAAATCGCGCAATATCTTTAGCGCGGCATGCTCAATGCAATGCAAAGGTTGGGCGAAAGCTTCGTCACGACCAAAAGTCTCGACAAGGCTCACACTGTTCATTTTTGAACGCACATCCGGATGAATCTCACCACAGATCGCTGCAATTTGAATCTTTCTCTCACTGGCAAGTTCAGACATTGAGCCAACTACTTTGCCGGCAAAGCTCTCACTATCCATAAAACCCTCGCCGGTGATGACCATGTCTATATCTGATAACAAGACATCAAGTTCAACTTCTTCAGCGACGAGATCAAAACCTGGAACTAATTGAGCACCAAGCGCAGCCAGGCCGCCAGCCAAACCGCCGGCAGCGCCAGCACCAGAAATTTCTGAGACATCAACGCCATAATTTTGTTGGTAAACCTGAACAAGCTTCTCGAGTCGGGTTGTCAAAAATTGAACCTGTGCAGGTGACGCACCTTTTTGCGGGGCGAAAACTTTCGCAGCATCTGTAAATCTCGTGGTCACATCACAAGCCACAACGAACTCAACGCCTTTGAGACGAGCCGGTGTCTGAATTGCTTTCACGGCACCGAGACCTCCGTCGGTTGTAGCCGAACCACCAAGACAAACAATTATGCGTTTTGCGCCGAGATCAAGTGCGGCATCTATCAACTCGCCTGTTCCCGTAGTGGTTGCAGCAATTGGATCGTTTTCTTGTTTGCCACCGGCAAGCAACAAACCAGACGCACACGCCATTTCGATGACTGCAGTTCCGCGATGCAAACGCCACGGTGCTTGCACGGGCTTGCCAAGTGGACCGGTCACAAGTGTCGTTCGATTTGCTCCGCCGAGCGCATCTAGCGTGCCTTCACCACCATCGGCCAAAGGTCGCTCAATGCAATCATGGCCGAGTTGCCAACATGCATGACCAATTGCAGTTGCAACTTCGGCAGCAGTTGCAGTGCCACGAAATTTATCGACTGCAGCGAGCACTTTCATATGCTCACACTAGAGGTTGCTGTAAGCACGATGACAGTCAATTCACTCATCTCACGCCTAATATCAGTAAGCATGTTTCTCGCAGGCAATTTACGAAAATCACTTCTTGCAGTGACGATCGTGAGCGGTTTGCTTTCGCTATTTTTTGCCCAACGCGGCGTTGACACGCCACCTCCAGCAGCGATCGAGGTAACAGAGACGACAGTTGTCGTAACGACAACTATTTACGTCGCACCGATTCGCTACATCGTGCAGCTTGGTGACACCCTTTTTGGAATCGCCGAAACAAATCGCTTGAATATGCAAGTGCTAATGGAAATGAACGGCATCACAGACCCCGATCGAGTTGAAGCAGGTCAAGAATTGATATTTCCACCAGCAAACGGATTTGTGCCTGTCGCCCCATCGACAACAATGAAACCCTGAATTAATTCTGGCGTCGACTTACAGCTAGTTCTGCAATATCGCGCATGATTCTGGCGATATCAAAATCTTTTGGTGTGTAGACAGCAGCAACACCCAATTTTTTTAATCGTGCACGATCATCTTCAGGAATAATGCCGCCGACAATAACAGGCGAACCAACCTTGAGTTTTTTCAGCTCTGACATAACTTCAGGTACCAAATCAAGATGCGAACCAGAAAGAATAGACAAACCGATTACATCTGGATCTTCATCACGTGCCGAGGCGGCGATTTGTTCTGGCGTCAATCGAATACCGCTGTATACAACTTCCATTCCTGAATCTCGAGCCGCTACTGCGATTTGTTCAGCGCCGCTTGAGTGCCCGTCGAGACCAGGCTTGGCAACCAAAAGTCTCGGCGGCCCGCCAGCAATTGTTTTTACAAACTCAACGACATTGTCCAATAGCTGTCCGTGTCGTCCAGATGAACCCCCAACGCCGGTTGGTGCACGAAATTCGCCGAAGACACCACGAAGTGCTTGAGACCACTCGCCTGTTGTGCCACCAGCGATCGCCAACTCAATTGAGGGTGGCATCAAATTCAAGTTATTTTCTGCAGCATTCTTTAGAGAAGCCAATGCCTGATCAACGGCCTGCTGATCACGAGACTTGCGCCATTTTTCAAGTTCTTTAACCATTTGCTTTTCGATTTTGGGGTCAACTTTTAAAATATTGTCAGTGCCACCGAGTGGTGATTGCGCAGTTTGCGTGAACGCATTCACTCCAATCACACGCTGATCGCCTTTTTCAATGCGACTTGTGCGACTCGACATCGATTGCACGAGACGACTCTTAAGTGTCTCAACGGCTTCGAACGCACCACCAAGACTCAAAATTTCGTTCATTTCAGCCCACGCTTGCTCGACGAGTTCTGTCGTTTTCGCTTCAATCACGTGTGAACCGTTGAAAATATCTTCGTACTCCAAAAGATCGGTCTCGAACGCCAAGACTTGCTGCATTCGTAGCGACCATTGTTGGTCCCATGGCCGAGGTAGACCAAGAGCTTCATTCCATGCAGGAAGTTGCACACTGCGCGCCCGTGAATCTTTCGAGAGTGTCACTGCCAACATTTCTAAGACAATTCTCTGCACATTGTTCTCGGGCTGTGCCTCGGTCAAACCCAGAGAATTGACTTGAACTCCATATCTAAATCGCAACGCGCGTTCGTCAGTAATCGAATAGCGCTCACGGCCAATTCGGTCCCAAAGTTTTACGAACGCCCGCATCTTGCAGGTCTCTTCGATAAATCGAATGCCGGCATTTACGAAAAACGAAAACGAAGCAAACACTTGCGGAAACTCTTGGTCAGAAATCTGTCCGCTGCTTTTGACCGCGTCTAAAATATCGATCGCATTTGCAAGCGCAAACGAAATCTCTTGCACAGGAGTAGCGCCTACTTCTTGGAGATGATATGAACAGATATTTATCGGGTTCCACTTTGGTGCGTTTTTTGCACACCACGCAATCATGTCAACAATGATTCTCTTGGATGGCTGAGGCGGGAAGATGAAAGTTCCACGCGACAAATATTCTTTGAGAATGTCGTTCTGCGTCGTGCCACGTAAATCAGTGGTCGCAGCACCTTGTTCATTCGCGTTAGCAACATAAAGTGCCAACAACCATGCCGCAGTTGCATTGATCGTCATCGAGGTATTCATCTCGCCTGGCGGAATACCGTCAAGCAATACCTTCATGTCGCCGAGATGCACAACCGGAACACCAACTTTGCCAACTTCACCACGAGCAAGAATGTGATCGGGGTCGTAGCCAGTTTGAGTCGGCAGATCAAATGCGATCGATAAGCCTGTTTGCCCTTGGGCCAAGTTTGTGCGATACAACTCGTTTGACGCGCGGGCACTTGAGTGACCCGAGTAGGTGCGCATCACCCATGGCTCATCGCGCTTAGTCGTGTTTTTTGAATCTTTCACTACTAGATAAGGCTAGGCGCGAGATTATTGGGTTACGGCAATCTCGAGTCTGCGCAGGTACTCATCGCGCCTGATTGCAACAGCACCAAGACTCGCCAAATGCGGGGTTAACCACTGCACATCAAGAAGCGACATATTCGATGACTTCATCGTCTCGACTAGAGCCATAAGCGCAACTTTTGAAGCATCGCGCACAAGGTGAAACATTGACTCTCCGGCAAAAAACTTGTTAATTCGCACGCCGTAAAGACCACCTGCAAGCAAACCACTCTCATCAATCACCTCGATGCTGTGAGCCCATCCGAGATGATGCAGTCTGACATACGCATCAATAAAGTCTTCCGTGATCCAACCATTGTCACGATGTGGTGCGGCGCAATTGCGCATCACGTTTTCGAATTGTGTGTCGATTCGAATTTCAAATTTCTTCGCACTACGCCGCATTGTGCGTGAAGTTTTCAAACCATCAAGTGGAATGACCGCGCGCATCTGTGGCGACCACCAAAGCAAGTTGCTGTCTGTGCCGATACTTTCGTTTGAAACCATCGGAAACACACCGTGTCGATATGCATAAATCAATGTTTCTGGCTCAAGGTCGGCACCCCGACCAACAACATCATGCCGCGGCCATCTTGTTTTGTCGGGAAACTCCCAGACAGACTCGCCAAGACTTGTTGGCAAGTCATTGAATTTCATTTTGTTTGAAACTAGTAGCTGTAAAAACCCTGTTTGGTTTTTCGACCGAGCTTGCCTTCGCTGACCAGTTTCTTCAACATTGGTCGCGGTTCAAGATTGGCCGATTTGAATTCAGCGTGAAGCGCATTAAGAATCGCCACCGACGTATCAAGGCCGACAAGATCGAGCAGGGCAAATGGACCCATCGGAAAGTTGCAACCACCTTTCATCGCCACGTCAATGTCTTCCATGGTTGCAGTGCCAGCCTCGAACATTGCAATTGCATTATTCAAATACGGAAACAGCAGCGCGTTGACGATAAAGCCTGCACGGTCAACAACTTGAACTGCATCTTTGGTGCAGGCTGCGACAAAACTGTTAGCCAAAGCGATTGTCTCATCGCTCGCAGTTATTGGCCGAACTACTTCGACCAGCGGCATCAAAACTGCGGGATTAAAAAAGTGAATTCCGCATACTTTGTCTGGGCGGTTTGTAACTTTTGCCATTTCGATCACAGGCAGAGTGCTTGTGTTGGTTGACAAAATGCAACTTGGCTTGACAACTTTGTCGAGTGCGGCAAAGAGCTCTTTTTTTGTTGTGAGATCTTCGGCCACCGACTCGATTATCAGATCGCAATTTGCCAAATCTTCAAGTTTGCTTGTTACGCAAACATGAGCCATCGCCGCATCGAGTTGTTCTTGGGTAATTTTTGATTTTGCTAATTGTTTTTTAAGGCTGCTTTCGATCGCATTCTTGGTTGCGTCGGCTGTTTCTTGGCTGCGCGACCTAATAACGACGTCGATTCCTGATTTGGCGATTACTTCGGCAATACCCGAGCCCATGATGCCTGATCCAATTACGCCAACGAGTTTCACCCGTGCGACTGTAGTAGCACCGATTTAGTTTGCCAAACCGTGGCTTGAAGAACACCTTGCATTAACTCGGCACAGATAACCTCGGGCAAGTGAACAGTCAACATGTAACTGGGCTAATCAATGACCCAAAACGATTGATCGGTCTAGAAGCAGTGCATAATTTTCGCGACTTAGGGGGCTATCCGACAGTCACTGGTCAAACTACAAAGTGGCGCACGTTGTTTCGTGCCGATGGCCTTTACCGACTTACACCGCAAGATGCACAAACTGTCATAGACCTTGGAGTTCAAACCGTCATTGACCTGCGGACACAAAAAGAAGTGCAAACGCGCGGAACATTTCCCGTAAAACAGTTTCCTGTCAATTTTCATCATTTGCCGATCATTGATGCGACATGGAATGACGGCGATACACCCGAGATCGAAGATGTTGTCGAGTTTTTGGTTTGGGCTTACCGCGAAATGCTCGACCGCGCTTCAGAGAAATTTGTCGACGCAATCAAATTAATCGCCGCCCAAGATGTTTTCCCTGCGGTTTTTCACTGTGCTGCTGGCAAAGACCGCACTGGAGTGCTCGCTGCGTTTATCTTGTCAATTCTTGGCGTACCCGAAGAAATTATTAGCGCCGACTATGGCAAAACTGCCGAGGGCATGAGCCGCCTAATCGAATGGGCCAAAGTTAAACAACCTGAGTTAGCAGAAACATATGCGAAGATGCCGGCGCGTTTTGCTGCTTCAGACCCGCGTGCAATGGCAATTATTCTTTCTGACCTAAACACAAAGCACGGCTCGGTGCAGAACTATCTGCGCGAAATCGGTGTTGATGAAAAGATTTTTGCAACGCTTCGCGCAGATTTACTTAACTAACGTAAGTTAACTTTCGGTAACTGTCACCGAGATAATTCGTATTTCTTCGGTTGGTGGCACACCGTTTGATGCGGGGTCATTGTTGCCTGCAAGATCAAGTGCCAGCAACGTTGTGTCGAGGCCAGTAGTGACTTGACCAAACAGCGAGTAGCTCGGTGGAAGTGTCGTGCCTTGCTCGCCTGAGATAATAAAGAACTGGCTGCCGTTTGTATTTGGCCCAGAGTTTGCCATCGCCAGCGAGCCAAGTTTGTATTCGCCCGCCGCCGGCAATTCGTCGGCGATTGCATAACCAGGGCCACCCGTGCCTGTCGCAGTTGGGTCGCCACACTGAACAACAAAAGTTGGAATTGCACGATGACAAACGGTGTTGTCAAAATATTTTGATCGTGCCAAGTTGACGAAGTTGTTGACCGTGCCTGGCGCCTTAGCCGGGTCGAGCACCACAGTCAGATCACCTTTGCTAGTTGAGATGAGTGCCGTATACGTCTTTGTCAGGTCGATGCAAAGCTTCGGCGCAGCATCAAATTCTCGGACTTGCTCACCTGAACCGTCAGTTGGTGCACACTCGCCTTCGCCATATTCGAACGGCCCTGCCGGTACAGGCGCGACAGTTGCTTCAGAGACTGAAGTTTCGGTTGTTTCTGGTTCGGCCGCGCTGTCGCTCTCTGGCCACAAGCTAATGACGGCAACGATTGCGACAACAGCGCCAACGAGCAGTGCGATTCGAGTGCTGCGGCGAACCAACTTTTGTCGTTGGATTTGTTTTTCAAGTTCGCCTTGGCGAGCTCGACGATTCTCTTTTTGGCGATTGCGTTTATCTGTACCCATGAGGTGAAAATGCTACAGGTCGGCAACACCAGTAGAGGTAGCGTTGAAGCCCGTGGCATTGATCGTTCAAAAGTATGGAGGCACATCAGTTGCCGACCCTGAGCGGATGCGCAATGTCGCGCGCCACATTGCAGCGACAAAAGCACAGGACAACCAGCTGGTAATTGTTGTTTCGGCAATGGGCAAAGCCACCGACAACCTATTAGACCTCGCTCGTCAAGTATCTTCAGCGCCGACCGGACGCGAGATGGATATGTTGCTGACAACAGGTGAACGCATCAGCATGTCATTGCTTTGCATGGCGCTGCAAGATCTTGGCGTTGATGCCATGAGTTTCACAGGTAGTCAAGTGGGCATCATTACCGACACCGTTCACGGTCGAGCAAAAATATTAGAAATTAAAGGTGATCGAGTTCGTGAGGCACTAAGCGAAGGCAAGGTTGCTGTCGTCGCCGGTTTTCAAGGGGTGAGCACCGCAAAAGAAATCACGACACTTGGTCGCGGCGGTAGCGACACCACTGCCGTTGCGCTCGCGGCCGCACTGAAAGCCGATGTGTGCGAAATTTATACGGATGTAACGGGCGTGTTTACCGCTGACCCACGCATTGTGCCTCAGGCCCGCAAACTAAAGCACCTTGAATTCGACGAGATGCTCGAGATGGCGGGTGCAGGCAGCAAGGTGCTGGCATTGCGTAGCGTCGAGTTCGCGCGCAACCACAATGTGCCAATTCATGTGCGCTCAAGTTTCACCTGGGAGCAAGGCACATGGGTAACAAGTGAAGTACGAAAAGGAGAACAAAACATGGAAGAACCAATAATCTCGGGCGTGGTTCACGACGCAAGTGATGCAAAGATCACTGTGCTTGGTGTGCCCGACCAGCCCGGTGTTTCAGCCGCATTGTTCGAACCTTTGGCGAGCGCAAACGTAAATGTCGACATGATCGTGCAAAATACTTCGACAGCAGGCACAACCGATATTTCGTTTACATTGCCTAAAACAGATGTCGCCAACGCACAACCGATTGTCGAAAGAATCGCCAAGCAAGTTGGCGCAACCGGAGTAACTCAAGACACGAATATCGCGAAGATTTCACTAGTTGGTGCTGGCATGAAGTCAAGCCCTGGTATCGCCGCAAAAATGTTTCGCGTTCTGGCTGACAATAACGTCAACATCGAAATGATTTCAACGAGCACGATTCGGATCTCAGTTGTTGTGGCCGCGCCGATGCTTGAAAAAGCTGTTCGATCTTTGCATACCGCGTTTGATCTTGATAGTGGCGAGGATTATTCGGCGCCTCTACCAGTGCGCAAATAGCAACTAAATTGATCTCAATATGAAGTCTCGTCGCGCTATAAGTTTGCGCGCACATCACCTGCCATGGAACTCTGCGGGCAACCTCGCCGACAACGATCTGACTGCCGACGATGTTGTACGTGAAACAGGATGGGTGTTCAACAACGAAACGGGTGACGAACTAACACTGAAGGCATTCGTTGAAACTGGTGACAAAGAAGTGCAGCGATACATTCGGTTGTTGCAACTCGAGTCGTTTCAATTTGAAAACTCGACACTGCTAGAAATCGGCAGCGGCATCGGCCGTATGACATCAAGCTTCACAAATCGCTGCAACGCGGTTATCGCAGCAGATGTTGACTCGGCGTTTCTCGAGCGGTGTCGACAAACGGTTGCGAGATATGGACGAATTGATCGACTGAGCACATTGCACGTTGCAAACGGCAAAACTCTCGGGCGCGAAGACAAATCTGTCGATATGACTTTTTCTTATATAACTTTGCAACACTGCCAGCCTCAAGACGCTCTCGCCTTGGTCAGTGAGGCAATTCGTGTGACACGTAGCGGGGGTTTAATCGTGCTCAACTTTCGCACCTGGGTTGTCAGTGACATTGTGCTGGTTCCACTTGGTATAGCCGTGCGTCGATTATGGAAACTGCCTGTTTTGGGTCGACGTCTTGCACGATGGCGGTGGTCAACTCGTTTGGGATGGCAAGCCAACAGATTAAAACCAGATACGGTCTTGCAACAATTTGAGTCGCAACTTCGTGAAATCAAAATAATCCATTCGATAAAGCGCAAATTGGCAGTTGCTGCATCGCAAGATAACACTGCACAGACCGTACCGACAAACAGAATTAATCCGAGCCACTGGTGGTTGGTCGCTCAAGTATCCTAAACGCGTGACAAAAAAACTATCTCTCGGCATTGTCGGTGCGACCGGCATGGTCGGCAGTGTGATGCGCACCCTGTTGATCGAACGAAATTTTCCTGCGACATCAGTTCGATTTTTTGCGTCTGCAAGATCAGCCGGTTCGATAATCGAGTGGAATGGCCAAAAAATTACAATTGAAGATGCTTCGACTGCCGACACGAGCGATCTTGACATCGCAATTTTCTCGGCGGGCGCAACGACTTCTCGGGCTATCGCCGAGAAATACGCCAAGCACGGCACAATCGTCATCGACAACTCGTCGGCATGGCGAATGAATCCAGATGTTCCTCTAATCGTTTCTGAGGTCAACCCCGAAGATATTGCGAACGCCAAACTTGGCATCATCGCAAATCCGAATTGCACAACTATGGCGGCAATGCCAGTGCTCAAGCCGTTGCATGACGCCGCATCACTGGTGCGAATGGTCGCAAGCACCTATCAGGCCGTCAGTGGCATGGGTGTTTCTGGTGTAGATGAATTGCATGAACAGATAAAAACAGGTGCGTCGAATGCAAACGAACTCACCTACAACGGTGAGGCAATTGCGTTCAAACCTGCAGTCAAGTTTCCGCGCACGATTTCTTACAACGTCATACCGTTTGCGGGCAGTTTGGTTGACGACGGCATGCTGGAAACCGACGAAGAGAAAAAACTTCGCAACGAATCACGAAAAATTCTTCACATTCCTGATTTGCGGGTCTCGGGCACATGCGTGCGAGTGCCAGTATTCACCGGCCATTCGCTGTCGCTAACTCTTGAATTCAAAAAAGACATCACGGTTGAGCAAGCCCACAAAATTCTGTCAACTGCCGTTGGCGTTAGCGTCGTTGATGTGCCCACACCGTTGATTGCAGCCGGCAAAGATCCGAGTTTCGTGGGTCGAATTCGCCAAGATCATTCGATTGACGGCAACAAAGGCCTGACGCTATTCGTCTCGAACGACAACTTACGCAAGGGTGCAGCGCTTAATGCCCTACAAATTGCCGAAGTTATTGTTGCGAATCGAAAATAACTTTTAAACTTCGACAGGCACGCCTTCGTGCCAGCTTTTGCCCGCGACAATTGCATCTGCCGCACGGCGAAGACGCAAAGAATCAAGTGGCTTGATTAGCCAGCCCTGTGCCCCACTGCGTTTGGCCAAGTGAACATCGGCAATGCGATCAAGCAACATCAAAACTGGCACCATTGGCGACCGGCCATCACTGTGATCAAGGCGTAAATCCATTGTGACTGCCATTGCGCCCATTGAGCCACATTGCAAATCTAAAACTGCAAGATCGGGTGTGCGTTGCTTTATGGCACGCGACACATCACGACCGTCTCGGCAAACGACAAATGAAGTATCGGCTGTGCCGAGTGCTGAGTGCACCTCATCGAGCACCCACTGAGCATCTGTTGCCAACAAAATATGCACGCACAAATGTTAGCGTAAACGCCATCGCGCGAACATCTGGAGACGAGGACGAGCTTGCAAAAATCAATGATTAATTTGCGAAAAGTGTTGTCGTTTACGATGCTCATTTCGGCTCTTGCGATCACATTTGGTGCTTCACAAGTAGCAAACGCAGAAGGTGGCACTAACGATCTAGCACCAGTAGATGTAGTCGAAGTAAACGGACTGATTGACGAGATCGTTGTGCGCGATATCGAACAAGCAATCGAACGAGCAGAAGCATCGACCTCGCAAGCCGTGATTTTGCAAGTGAACTCATTGGGCGGCGTTGTTTCAAAGACGCGAATGGAAGCGTTGTTCAACAAAATTATTGACTCGAAGATACCGATTGCAGTTTGGGTTGGGCCGACAACCGCACGCGCCTATGGCAGCGCTGCACAGTTGTTGGCAGTCGCCGATGTCTCGGCAATGGCTGACGGCACCCGCATCGGCAAAACCGGAAAACTCTTGACCACGAGCGCCGGTGAAGTGAGTTTTGGTGACGCGTCTGCAACATTACGTACGACGACAGTTAACTCGAAAGAAGCTAAGCGGCTTGGCGCACTGAAACTGACGACCGACGACGAGGGCGTGCCGGTTCTGCGCAACATGCTTTTGGCGATGAACGGACTCTCAATTAAAGGTCAAGTGTTGCGAACTGTCGTTGAGGTCAAGTCTGACTCGGGTGACGAGTTAATTCGCGAAGCAGCAACCACCAGATTTTTTAAACTCGGTTTAATCGAACGGCTACTTCACACGGCAGCCAGTCCGCCAGTTACTTTTTTGCTGGTGATAATCGGTTTGGCATTGCTGATCTTTGAATTTTTCACGGCCGGCATCGGTATCGCTGGTGTTGTTGGTGCAGTTTGTGTCGTGCTCGGTAGCCACGGTCTGGCGACTTTGCCGCTTCGCGGCGCAAGCCTTGCGGTGATCATTGTGTCGATGCTTTTAATGTCAATTGATGTTCAAGTTGGTATTCCAAGATTCTTTACTGGTGCAGGTCTTGTATTGCTTGCGCTTGGCAGCTTGACATTGTTCAGAAGCAGCGACGGAGGTGAAATCCGTTTGTCATGGCTGACGTTTATCAGTGGAATGATCGCAATCTCATTGGCGTTTGTTGTTGGTATGCCGTCGATGGTGCGAACTCGCTTTGCCACGCCAACGATTGGTCGCGAGTGGATGATCGGCAGCACCGGTCGGGCCGTAGGCACGATTAATCCGTTGGGTATTGTTCAAATTCACGATGCGCAGTGGCGAGCCCGAACAAATCGTTCGACCCCGATTCAAGATGGTCAAGAATTGCGTGTTGCAGCAATCGACGGCGTAACACTTGAAGTTGAACCGCTTGAAGGTGCCGCGCGCGACTATCGCGAAATGCGCAAACCAAAGAGCGAATAAATTTCAGAGTTGTGACGGCTCACCGTTGAGCCTTGCTCCACCAACGCGTAAGTCAGCATTTCGTTTAGTGATTGCTCGGCGGTCTAGAGCTTCAAGTAACGGCACTGCATGCTTGCGAGTGATGCCGAGGCTCTCACGAAACTGCGAAACTGTAAAACCATTCGGGTGCTGTTGCAGTATTTTCTGAACGTTTGAGCGAGCAGTTTCGAGTGCGCTGACGTGAAAGACAACGCCATCAATGTCGACAAATAAACCCCGTTGAACAATCTGTCGGACAATGTTTCGGTCGAGAGTCTTCGTGTCTGGGGGCGTGACACCAGCTTTGGCGAACAAACCAACATAAGGATGCTCGGTTATTGACGATGCGCCTTTGATTCGCGCACGTCCCATCTCGATTACGACATCAGGCAACATCGCAAGAACCGCCTGTTCGTAAGGTGCGAGTCGAGAAATTTCTAAACCATCAGAGGTCTTGGCTAATTTGAGTGCCAATTCTTTTCGTGTTGCATCTAAAAGTTTTGCCGTTGTTAGCCAATCACCAACCATTGGTTGGCAAGCCTCGCCAGTCAAAAGTTCGAGTTCTTTTGCAGTAACCCACTGACGCTCGCTGATTACTCGCTCGACTGAACGGTCAGGCTTTGCCTTCGATGCCCGCAATGTTGGAGCAATGTCGAGTATCTCTCCGCCACCAATTGTCTCTTGTCGACCTGATTCACGCAAGATGTAGCGATCGCCTGGCAAAATCGGTATCGGAGTTTGCAAAGCAATGCGGACAAAGCCTTTTTCGTTCGCGTGCAACTCACGCGTGCCGATCAACCGAATTTTTGCTGCGAATTCGCCTGAGCCTATATAGACCGAATAACTTCCGCGTCGAGTGACGCGATGTTGCAACGATGGCACGATGGTTAGCGACGCATCAAACATCGCACTTGACAACCATTGATCTTCGATGACTAAAGCGTCGCCACGAAAGATTTCAGCATGATTGACACCGACGAGATTCAATGCACATCGATGACCTGGCGTAAGTTGAGTTGTCGACTTTTCGTGTTGTTGAATTTCGCGCACTCGAACACGTTGTCGTGTGCGCACAATTGTGAGTTCAGTGTCTGATTCGAGCGAGCCGTCGATCAAAGTACCCGTCACGACGGTGCCGGCTCCGCGTGATGAAAACGAACGATCAATCCACAATCGAGGACGATTTCTATTGCGTGTTGGGCTATTGCGCCTCGACTCAACGATCAAAACATCAAGTGCTTTTCTAGTTTCGTCAAGGCCCTTTGAAGAGACAACCGAAACAGAAATAATCGGCGCATCGCTTAAAAAAGACTCGCGCAGCTTTGTTTGAATCTCAGAGCGTCGATCACTTTCAACTTTGGCGTCAATTAAGTCGACTTTGGTTAAAGCAATGACTCCGTGCTGTAGACCGAGAAGTTTAAGAATCTGAAAGTGCTCTTCGGTTTGAGGCATCCAACCCTCTTTGG
>JANRBC010000074.1:2213-4677 GCA_030727685.1 Ilumatobacteraceae bacterium | reverse complement strand
CTTCAGCACGAATCAATGGCACGGCCTGACGTTGCATGTTTGCACCCATCAACGCGCGGTTTGCATCGTCGTGCTCAAGGAAAGGAATCAACGCAGTCGCAATTGAAACAATTTGCTTTGGTGAAACGTCAATGAAGTCAACTTCTGCCGGCGTTACATAACCGATGTCTGTGGTTGCGCCGAAGAAGCTTTCTGCTTCAAGCATTTTCTTCAAGTCTTCCAAACTTGCAGCCTGTGGCGAACGACGAACGAGCACGCGCTCGTCGCGCAAACGACCGTCTGGCAAAATTGGCGTGTTGGCCTGAGCAACGACGTAGTTTTCTTCTTCGTCGGCTGCCATGTATTTGATTTCGTCGGTAACAATGCCACCGCGCACTCGGCGATATGGCGTTTCGATGAAACCAAACGGATTAACACGTGCATAAGTTGAAAGCGCGCCGATCAGACCAATGTTCGGACCTTCTGGCGTTTCAATCGGACACATACGGCCGTAGTGCGAGAAGTGAACGTCTCGAACTTCGAAACCTGCGCGCTCGCGGCTAAGACCACCAGGTCCGAGAGCCGAAAGTCGGCGGCGGTGTGTCAAACCCGACAACGGGTTGACTTGGTCCATGAATTGTGACAACTGTGAAGTACCAAAAAACTCTTTAATTGCAGCCACAACTGGGCGAACGTTGATCAAAGTCTGTGGCGAGATCGCCTCAGAATCTTGAGTCGTCATGCGCTCACGAACTACGCGCTCCATACGTGAAAGACCGATGCGAACCTGATTCTGAATCAGTTCACCTACAGAACGAATTCGACGGTTTGCGAAGTGATCTTGGTCGTCAAGGCGATAACCAGGCTCTTGCTTCACAAGGTGCAACATGTAGCTGATTGTCGCCAAAACTTCGCAGCGACTCAAAACATCTTGGTCTTCAGTTGGCAAATCGAGCTTGCCGAGTTCTGGTCCGACTTTGAGACCGAACATTTCTTGAATCTTCTTCAACTCGCCGCCGAGTTTGCGGTTCAGTTTGTAGCGACCAACTCGTGACAAGTTGTAGCGCACACCAAAGAAAGCCTGTTCGAAATAAACGCGAGCTGCTTCGACGTTTTGCGGTTCGCTTGGTCGAGCACGCTTGTAAATTTCAAGCAAAGCTTCTTCGCGAGTCGGGGCAACAACTTTTTCACGACGCCACTGATCTTCAAGGAAGTCGAAGTAGTTGACAAACCGATCGATGAAACCCGGGGCGTTGATTTCGTCGTAGCCAAGTGCGCGAATGATCGTGAAGACGCCCATGCGACGCTTGCGCGCAACGCGGGTGCCGGCAGTTACTTCTTTGCCTGGCTTGTGCTCAACGTCGAACTCGAGCCACTCACCGCGACTTGGGTGAATCGTGCCTTTTACAAGCTGATACTTCGACAAGTTACGCAAACGGAAGCGCTCACCTGGTTCGAAGATTACGCCTGGTGAACGTACCAACTGACTAACTACAACACGCTCGGTGCCGTTGATAATGAAAGTGCCCTTGTCGGTCATCTTCGGGAAATCGCCGATGAAGACTGTTTGCTCTTTAATTTCGCCTGTCGGACGGTTCAAGAACTTCGCTTTAACGAACTTCGGAACCGAATAGGTCATGTCACGATCGCGACATTCGGCTTCAGTAAATTTTGGTTTTGGGTTTAGATCAGCATCGTCTGGATCAAATGTCAGTTCGAGCTGCAAGTCATCGCTTACACCCTTGACCGGAGAAATATCTTCAAAGACCTCTCGCAAACCTTCTGTGAGAAACCACTCAAAACTCTCACGTTGAACGCCAATTAAGTTCGGGATTTCCATTGCATCGGAAAGTGTTGCGAACGAATAACGTTCGCGTGCATCAGCACGAAGGGCCACGAGTGTACTCCTAGGGTTAGAAATTGGCAAGCAGAAAAATTAGAGTGAAATGCCCGCTGAGAAATTTTTTCGAATCACTCAAAGGGCATTGCACGGCGGTCTACGAGCCTATCGGTGAATAGATGAAACTCACCAACCCGCAGACCAAAATGCAAGTTCAAGGCGCCCGGAAGACCCAGGCGCCAAGAGCGAGTTATTACGCGAGTTCGACGGTTGCGCCGGCCTCTTCGAGCTTGGCTTTCGCCTTGGCGGCGTCGTCCTTGCTGGCCTTTTCTAACACTGGCTTCGGTGCGCCATCGACAAGGTCTTTGGCTTCTTTGAGGCCAAGCTGAGTCAATTCACGTACTGCCTTGATAACGGCGATCTTCTGAGCGCCACCATCTTTCAAGATGACAGTGAATTCGTCTTTCTCTGCGCCTGCTTCTGCTGCTGGTGCTGCACCGCCTGCTGCTGCAACGGCCACTGGGGCTGCTGCCGTAACACCGAACTTCTCTTCGAATGCCGAGAGAAGATCTTTGAGTTCGAGAACTGTAAGTTCTGAGATTCCGTCAAGAATCTGATCTTTTGTTAGTGCCATTTTTGTTTCTC
>JANRBC010000074.1:0-2113 GCA_030727685.1 Ilumatobacteraceae bacterium | reverse complement strand
TTTTCGCTCACCTCTTTAACTACCGCAATTTTTTCTGCGCTTGCATTTGCCATGAATTTAAAGCTTTCTGGTTTGACAATGCTTGGGTGCTCAACGCAGTGCGGAACAACCCGGCGCGACTAATCGCGACCAGATTCTTTCACCTCGTTTGGCGAACTATTGCTAGTTCATTATCTGAAATGAAACTTTCAGACCAAATTTCTGCGGTGGGCAACCTTCACATTGCTGTGATTGCTGCTTACTAACTTCTAACGAACTCTTACGATATCGGGCAAAATACCGGCTTCACACCCCTCTACGCCAACCAACTCTGGTTTTCAGTTGCTATGCCAACCACCATTTATTAGTGCGAAGAAAGTGCGCCCCAATATGCGGACGACCATTTAAGAAACGGCTTTTGTGATCCGGAAAGAAACTGTCATATATCTTCCAGAATTGCGCCTGCAATTCAAGGTCTTCATCTATTTCGACCCATTGTGACTTGCTGCGTTGCCAACCTTCAAGTGATGCCTCGAGAATCTCGGTTGGGGTGTTTCGCACAAACTGCAAACCTCGATCAATTACCTTGTGATACCAATCAAGATTGCGAATCTCAGCAAACTGCAATGACTCGGCAAGCGTCAAGTTTTTGCCGGTTGCCGTCTCGACAAAACGCTGCATCGTAAATACATCAGTCGAGTAAAACAAGGTCGACGTCTGCCAAATCAATGCCTGATTGGTAATCACGCGAAGTTTGCCGCTCAAAGCAGAAATATGGTCGAAGCCCAGGTTCGTAGAAATGCACATCGCGCACTCACTTGCCAGATAAATATCGGCGGCTTCAGTGCGCTTGCCAGAAGTTGCATAGTCAACAACTAGTGCTGACTGCGACTCAAAGCTTCGCTCGACTTTTGCGCCCATCCGAATGACTTGCACGCCCATTGAAGCGAACTTCTCAGCCACAGGCAAATAGTCGTTGATGTCTTGATTGCGATACATCTCTTTATCACTTCGCTGCTGAGTGTTCAACTGAAGAATTTCGCTCTTGTAGGCGCCGTCGCGCACCATCAGCGCAATAAATTCTTTTTGCGGATCGATACCGATCTGGCGTACATAATTGCTTGATGCATCACGATCGGCTTGCGGCAGTCGTAACTTGCTGCCGACACGCTCAAGCAATGTGAGCCGAACTTCAGACTCGATCAGATGGCGCTTCGAACCAGGCAATTTTTCATTCCATGCTGCAATTAATTCGATGAATCGCGATCTATGAATTTTGATCTGCGACTCGACAACCGCCAACATGTAGTAATTGCTTACTTTTACCGATTCTTTGAGGTACCAAAAGTCAAACTGTCGAGGTTTGGGTTGCAACTCTTTGATCCGCAAATAATGTTGCGACACAACAGTTAGTGGACCAATCTCGTCGGCTGGCAGATTTCTGAATCTGATCGTCGCAACTGGCCTAATCACACGCAACAACAAAGCAACGACTAAAGCCGGTGCAGCAAGCAACAGATCTTGTGGCGAAAGTTTTTTTGATCGGCGCATCACTTTGCCGATTGATTCACGAAGCAGTTTTTCGGATTGACGAATTTCTACTCGCCCGCAACAAGTGCTGGGTCAATTTTTACACCGGGGCCCATCGTTGAAGACACTGAGATCTTCTTGATGTAGCGACCCTTGGCTGCAGCCGGACGAGTTCGGTTTAGTTCGTCGATCACGGCAGCAACATTCAACGACAAAGCCGATGCTTCGAAACTAACTTTGCCCACCGGAATGTGCACGTTGCCATAACGGTCAGTGCGATATTCGACTTTTCCGCCTTTGAATTCGGCAACTGCCCGAGCAACATCAGTTGTCACTGTGCCAGTCTTCGGGTTCGGCATCAAACCGCGTGGTCCGAGTGCGCGTCCCAACTTACCGACGAGTGGCATCATGTCTGGCGTTGCAATGGCGATGTCGAAATCCATTTTGCCTTTTTCAATTTCTGCGGCGAGTTCGTCACTACCAACGATGTCTGCACCAGCATCGCGAGCCTGTTTGGCCGCTTCGCCTGCTGCAAAAACGGCGATGCGAACAGACTTGCCGGTGCCTGATGGCATCGAAACTGTGCCGCGAACGCTCTGTTCTG
>JANRBC010000073.1 GCA_030727685.1 Ilumatobacteraceae bacterium | reverse complement strand
GCGGTTAAACGTTCAATGAATTGGATTAACTAAACACCAGCGCCCAAAAGCGCCGCGCCGATTGCGCCTGCATGTTCACCAAGTTGGGCTACACGCAACTCTGGATGCGCACGATTATCGGGCGCATACAGCAATTCTTTAAACCACTTCTTAACGTATGGCATTACCGAATCTGCCGCTTCAGCCATGCCGCCACCGATGACTATTACGTTCGGGTCGGTGATGTTCGTCAGATTGACTAAACCAATTGCAACCCATCGACCAAACGTGTCTAAATAGCCGAGTGCTTGTTTGTCGCCAGCAACTGCACGCGCGATAACTTCTTCGCCACGTTCACCTCCGGCAATAGTGGCTAGACCAGAGCCAGATGCGTATCGCTCCCAGCAGCCACGTTGCCCACACTTGCAAAGGATGCCCTGAGATTCGACCACCATATGACCGATCTCGCCAGCAAAGCCGTGACTTCCGCGTTGCAATTTCGAACCTGAAACAAAACCTCCGCCGATGCCGGTGCCCAAAGTGACCATCCACATATCGGTTGCGCCACGACCGGCACCAAACTGCCACTCAGCATGCGCGGCGCATGTTGCATCATTTTCAACATCGACTGCGTGGCCCAATTCTTTTTCGAGTAGCGAGCGAAGGTCGAGTTCAATTGCACCGGTCAGATTTGGTGACTCGCGCACAATACCTTCGGGCGTGATCATGCCCGGCACACCAACACCTAGAGTTTTGTATGCGCCGAGTTCACGAGCGATTTCTGCCAGCGTTGCGACTAGATCATCTGCGTGCGGTGTCGGACGACGTACAGAAGAAATAATCTGCCCGCCCTCGAACAGAACTCCGAGACATTTTGTTCCGCCGACATCGATGCCGGCAACAGCCGTCACGATTCGCAGCGAGCCTTTAGTTCTTTCAGGGTATGCAGAATTCGGCCTTCGGCCCTGCGCTTGATGAAACCCGGAATTGGAACTATCAACTCAACCGACAACGAATAAGTGACTTTTGTATTCGTGTCTGATTGCTCAAATTTGTATGACCCGTCAATTGACCTCATGATGTCGCCCTGGGCGAGATGCCATGAAATCTGTTTCGGCGCGTTTGCGTAGTCGTATTTCAATGTGTAGTGAGTGCTTCGACCCAATGCCGAAGCCCGATATTCAACCAATACTGGTCGATTCTGAGAGTCTCGCTCGCGCACAAGAGCCTCTTTGATATCTGGAGCCCACTCTGGATATCTCTCGACATCAATTGCGACATCAAAACACTTTTCGGCAGATGCAGCTATTAGTTCTGTCTCAGATGCTGAATCAACCACACATATATTTAAGCACGATTGTGTGTCTGTTGGGACACTGCCAGATGATGATTATTTCACGCTCAGAGCCTGCCCTAGTTTTAGGGCAAGTTTGTCGTAATCAAACAGGCTTTCAGCTCGCAATCGCGATGCTTGCCCCATCTTCGCACGCTGCGACTTGTCGACTAATAATCGACGCAAACTAGCTGCGACATCTTCGACTCGTGTTGGGTCTTCAACAATTAGGCCAGTTTTTTCGTGATCGACAGCATCTGATGCACCACCACTGCGACCTGCGATCTGCGGCACACCACATGCTGCAGCTTCGGCAAAAACGATACCGAAGCCTTCTTGTTCTAGACCCATCCACCGCGATCGACACAACATCGCGTTGATATCGGCACATCCATAAAGTTTTGGTAAGTCTTCATCTGAAACTCGACCGAGAAAAGTCGTCGGCGACATCAGTTCGCGCGCGATTCTTTCAAGACGCCCGCGGTCGCGACCATCTCCGCCAATAACTAAGCGCAATTTTGGAAACTCGATTGCTAAATGTGAAACCGCACGAATCAAAACATCGAAACCCTTGCGCGGCACTAACCGGCTGAGGCCCACGATCAACTCAGCATCTTCGGCGATACCAAATTGTTTGCGGGCATCGGCTCTTTGCTCGGATGAAAGAACTTTGAATCTTTGAATATCGACCCCCGGTGTGATGACTTCAATTCGTTTTGATGAGCGACAAATTCGAGATGCTTCTGCAGCCGGATAACTTCCGGATGCGATAATAAACTCGGCATTGCTCAAAACTCGAGAGAGCAAGCGCGACGCCACTGGCAGCCGACCAGGCACTGTTATCTCGGCGCCATGCAAAACCACCACATATGGCAAGTTCAAGTGCGGGCCAACAAGACCGAGCGGCAATGCTGGGTCTAAGACGACAAGCTCGGCCCCAACTTGTTTAGCCATTTTGTTGATCGCGCGAATCAGCAACGGATGCGGCAATAAAACTGGCTCACGCGTGCGACGAATTTCAAAATTTTGGGCAGCATCGAATTGCTTGCTTCCAGAATATGGGCTTGTCAGAACCGCAAAACTTTCAGCTGGTAGTCGTCGCCACCACTCAAACAACAAGTTTTGAATGCCGCCAATTTTTGGAGGAAAATCATTTGTGACTAAAAGATGTTTCACTGTCACTTACTTTACGCTCGGCAGAGACTGCAGTTCAGCCCGAACTAATTGGTCGTCGTCAGTTTCGTCGATCATATGGTTTAGACCCAAACGCGCAGCAGCCCACACTGCGTGGGCGCGAAGCACAGGATCTTCGTGGTGCAAATATTTGTTTAACAAGTCAATGACAGTGCTATCGCTCGCGTCGCCAATGTTGCCGAGAATTATCAAAGCATTGCGCCGCAGCCACTTTGGATTGCGGTCGGCGATATACCATGCACCAAACTCGCTAAGTAGCGACTCGTCATCATCGGTCAATATCGCGGCAACCGAAGCCCACGGTTTTGCTGGCTTACGCACAATTGCCAGTGTTGAACTCTCAGTTTTTTTCTCGAATCGAACTGTGGGCGGACAAACTTCTTGGCAATCATCGCAGCCATAGATTCGATCACCGAGTGCGACTCGGTAGTTGCGGTCGAATACCCCTGGTTTTTGCAACAGCCAAGCCAGACACTTATTGGCATCAACTACGCCGGGTGCGACTATCGCCTCAGTCGGACAATTATCTAAACAACGCCGACACGACCCGCAACCGTCTGCGACTGGTTTGTCAGCGAAAGTTAGGTCAGCGCTTGTAATTACGCATCCTAAAACGAAGTAACTGCCAGCCCCGGAAATTAACAAATTTGAATTTTTACCGAACCAACCTATGCCCGCCTGATATGCCACTTCACGATCAACGATCGCATTGTCGTCGGCAAGCACGACTGCGCGATGACCGTCAAGAATAAGTTGTCGCGCGATTTCACCGAGAGACTGACGTAATTGCGCGTAATAATCTGACCAAACATATCTGGCGATTCGCGCTGAAAGTTTGTTTTCTTTTTCAGAAGTTTGCGCAAAAGAATTGACGCCAGAACTTGAATACGAACCTGAATACGACAGTGCGCCGACGATGACCGAATGTGCCGAGGGCAACGTCTTGGTCGGGTCGGTGCTGCGCTCGGGGTTGCGAAATGTGAACTGCATTTGATTATGCAGACCTTGCTCTATGCGCTGGTAAATCGCTTCTCGTGCGCGATGTAAAACTGCGGCGCTAGTGACACCGACTTGATCTAGACCAGCGTTTCGACCCAGGCTAAGAAGTTGGTCTGTGTAACGAGATTTGCTGTTTGTACTTGGATCGTCAGCTAACTGCACGATGCCGAAGCGTAGGCACTAAACCGGCATTTGCCAGCATTCTTAGGGTTCTTTGCTCTTCTAGGTCTAAAACAACGGCCTGAGCACCCAAATCTTCGCAAAAAAATGAAACTACGCAGTCATCGCAAGCGGCACTCGCCCGCATTACACAGTCGTCGCAACTGATGGAAAGTACTTCAACCGACGCCTCTGAATTGCCAGACGCTGGGTTGCTAGTTGCAGTGATCGAGGGGAAATTTTGCACGAACGTTGCTCCTTTTTTTATGTGGCTGTGTTGTTGATGATGTTTTACATCTTCCACACTGCCCGAAGCCTGTTGCACAGTTAGATTGCGAAAAGTTCAGCCCCGCTTTGTGCAATAGTCAAAACCATCTTGGCGCCGTTGGGCGGCAGCGCATCTGCGATTCGTTGCGACGAATCGCGATCAACCATTGCTGCAATTGTTGGGCCCGAACCCGACAGCCAGGCACACCATGCGCCAGCATCAACTGCGGCGTTTAGTGCCAACTTTGAATCAGGGGCTTTGGTGAATCGCAGATCTTGATGCAGCCGATCGCTCGTCGCAATTGACAATGCCCGCACATCGCCGGCAGCCAATGCCGCAACCAACAACGCAGTTCGTCCGACATTGAATACTGCGTCTTCAAATTTAATTTCTGCAGGCAGTTTTGTGCGCGACTCTTTAGTAGAAGTCTGTTGCTGTGGAACCCAAACAATTATCGCCGGGTCAAGAGGTGTTGGTATGCGAACTGCAAAACCGTCGACGCTCGCAACAAAACCGCCGAACATCGAAGCGGCTGCATTGTCGGGATGACCTTCGAGTTCACTCGCAGTGCGCAGGATTTCAAGTTTCGCTTCGTCGAATAATTTCTTTTCAGTGCCATTTTTTTCGGCGTGCGCCAAAACACATCCGGCCACTCTTGCCGCGCCGCTGAAACCCAAACCTTTGCCCATTGGCATTTGTGAACGCACCCACAGGTCTTGTTTGCCGCCACAGTGACGAAACGCAACTGTCAACGGATGATTTTCGTCGGCTTCATTTGATTCAGCGGGAGCATTGCCGAAC